>CAYZFW010000008.1:0-17305 GCA_964477615.1 uncultured Phycisphaeraceae bacterium
TGCCCCCGATGATCGAGACGATCAACCTGACCAAGAAGTACGGCGACCTCGTCGCGCTCTCCAATCTCAACCTGGTCATCAACGAGGGCGACTGCTTCGGCTTCATCGGCCCCAACGGCGCGGGCAAGACGACGACGATCAAGATCCTCGCGACGCTGCTGAAGCCATCGAGTGGGCAGGCGAATGTGGCGGGCTTGACGATCGGGTATCAGAACCGTCAGATCCGGCCGCTGATTGGGTATGTGCCCGACTTCATGGGCGCGTACGAGGACATGGTGGTGACGGAGTACCTGGAGTTCTTCGCCGCGGCGTACAACATCCACGGCAGCCGGCGGCACCAGGCTGTGAAGGACGTGCTGGAACTCACGGACCTTTCGTACAAGGCGACGTCGGAGGTGAACGGCCTGAGCCGCGGCATGCAGCAGCGGCTCAGCGTCGCGCGTGTGCTGTTGCACGATCCGAAGGTGCTGCTGATGGACGAGCCGGCGTCGGGGCTTGATCCGCGGGCCCGCATCGAGATGCGCGAACTCCTCAAGGAGCTCAAGCGCATGGGCAAGACGATCATCATCTCCAGTCACATTCTGAGGGACCTCGCGGAGATCTGCAACGTGGTGGGCATCATCGAGCGCGGGAACCTCATCTTCAGTGGATCGGTGAAGGAGATCATGAAGCGGGCGAAGCTGGAGCACACGCTGCTGGTGGTGGTGGCCGACCGCACGGAGGATGCCGCGAACCTGCTGGCGACGGTGCCGGGGGTGAAGAAGGTGAGCATCACGGAGGAGACGGCGTCGACGTTCGCCGCGGGGTCGAACGGCGTGGGGAGCGGCCTGGGCGGTGGGGGGCTTGGCGGCGGGGCGTCGGGCGGGTCGGGCGCGGGCAGTGGCAACTACGGCAAACGCCCTGTGATTCAGCTGGCGTTTGAGGAATCCGCGCTGAGCCAGGCGAGCGATATCCCGAGCCGGCTGGTGAACGCGGGCTTCCGCCTCGTGAAGTTCACGGAAGAGGAAGTGAACCTTGAAACGGCGTTCATGCGGCTGACGCAGGGGTTGGTGCAGTAGCAAGCTTGCCGATGGGTTCAGGCTTTGGGCAGGACCAGCCGGAAGGTGCTGCCGTGGTTGGGGGTGGACTCCACCGTGACCTTGCCCTGGTGTGCGAGTGCGATGTGCTTGACGATGGAGAGGCCCAGTCCGGTTCCGCCCTGGTCGCGGCCGCGGGCCTTGTCGACGCGGTAGAAGCGCTCAAAGACGCGAGGCAGGTGCTCGGAGGGGATGCCGGGGCCTTCGTCGATCACGGCGATTTCCACCGCGGGGCGCGGGGCGGAAGATTCGGAGGGGATCGAGGAGAGCGCGACACGGATGATGACGCGTTTGCCGGGCGGGGAGTAGCGGATCGCGTTTGAGACGAGGTTCTCAAGGGCCTGCTCGATCAGGCGGGGGCTGACGAGGGCCGGGAGCGAGGTGTCGCCCTCGACGGCGATCTCGATGTTGCGGTCGGCGCGGGCGCGTTCGAGGGCTTCGAGCACGGGGGCGATCACCGCCGCGACCGGCGTGGGGGACTTGACGATCGACTCGGCGGTGTCCGGGCGCTCGAGGTTCGTCAGGGCGAGCATGTCGTCGACGATCTCGCTGAGGCGCGAGGCGTTGCGCTGGGCGACTTTGAGAAACTCGCGGGTGGAGTCGGGGTCGGTGAGCGGGGACTCGACGAGGGTGTCGATGTAGCCGCGGATGTTGGTGATCGGGGTGCGGAGTTCGTGCGAGACGTTGGCGGCGAAATCGGTGCGGACGGCCTCGAGACGGCGGAGGCGTGTGACGTCGGTCAGGAACAGGAGCACCGCCGCGACCCGGCCGTCGGGATCGAGCATCGGGCGGCTGGAGGCGCGGACGCTCAGGCCGATGCGTCCGCCTTCGATGGGACGGGCGAGTTGGAACTCTTCGGTGAGCGGGGCTGTGGAATTGACGGCGTCGGCGACGAAGCGGTTCAGTGCGTCGTAGCGGACGACTTCCTGCAGGAGCAGGCCGCGGGCCTGTCGCGGGGCGGGCTTGGTTGGGTGGAGGGGACCGGGTTCGTTAGGAATCGAAGGCGGTGGGACGGGGCTCGGTGACGACGGCGTCAGGGCGGTGTCGCGCGAAGCCGCAGAGAGCATCTTCTCGGCGGCGCGGTTGAGGTTGATGATGCGCTGCTCTTTGTCGAGCGCGATGACGGCCCCGTCGACGGCGTCGAGCAGCGCGTCCTGCTCGCGCCGGAGCTCGTCGATCGCCGCGGCGTCGGCGCGCCGGGCGGCCGACGCCGCGGCGAGCTCGGCATGCATGCGGGCGAATTCGAGCACGCGGGGCGCGTCCGGCGCTGCGGGGGGCTGGGCCCGTGCGAGGTACGCGGCGGCGTCTGCGGCGTCGTCAACGCGTGATGCGATCCACCGCGCCGCGGCGAGGCCGCCCACGACCATGCCCAGCAGCGTTGCGATCCACGCGGCGGGGCCGTTCCATTCGAGGCCGGCGATCATGACCGCAGCGCGACCTGCGACACCACCGAGCGCTGCGGCGGCGATGTAGAGGGTGAGGATGGTGAACGGGGCTGGGTTCGGCATGGTGACGCTTCGGGCGTTTTCAACGCTCAGCGTATGCGTCGGGATGCCGGGGCGTGTTGCACCCAATGGAGGTGGAGAACAAACGGCGGCGTGCTCGAGCGCCTCGGTTACGCTGGCCTGATGCTTTGACCGGAGGGCCGGTCGGCGGCTCGGGGAGGCTGTCGGGTGGCTCAGGTAGGTCAGGCGTTGGCGACTGACTAGGCCGCCTTGCTCTCCGACTCATGCTGGGCGGAGGCCCCGTCATCTTTGCCGGCCGATGCGCCGGGCGGGGCCTTGTCCGCACTCAGGCGAGAGAGAACGTTGAGGAGCGCTGTGACGCGGACCGCAGATTCTTCGAGCGAGTTGCTGGAGTCCAGCACCGTCATGGCCTGCCGAGCGGACTCCGCCACCGACTGGAATCCGTAGCCGCCGGCGATGGACTTGAGCGTCTGGCACTCCTTTCGGACGGCTTTGGCATCGCCCTTCTGGATGGCCGTGGAAATGGCAACGGCGGCCTCGCGTGCGGCGGAGATGAAGAACTGGACGAGGTCTTCGGCGCCCTTTTCTCCGGCGAGTGCGCTGGTGATCGGCGCGCCGTCGTCGATCTTATTGGTGTTGGCGCGCATGATCTTCGAGAGGAGCAGGTGCATCGCGTCGGCGCGCACGGGCTTCATGATGCAGCCCTGCATGCCCATGTCGATGGCGCGGCCGTTTTCGGAGGGGGAATCGTCGCCGGCGAGGCCGACGATGCTGCCGAGGAACCCGGCGCCCATGAGCGTTTCGACGAGCGCCGCGGGGCCGGGGTCGGGGAGGTTGAGATCGATGACCACAAGGGAATAGGGCAGGAGCTTGACCTGGTCGACGGCGGCCCCGGCGCGGTCGACGACGGTCGGGTTCAGGCCGCTCTGCTTCAGCCTGGCGTCCATCAGGCGGCGCTCGGCCTCGGATGCGCAGATCACCAGCGCGTTGCCGCGGAGAGGTTGGAGGGCGGCGCGGGCCTCGGGGTCGTCGCTCATGCGCTTGAGGTCACAGCCGGCGAACTCGTCGATGTCGATCTTCTCGCTGAACTGGACGCCGATCTCGTGGATGGTGCCGGCTGCGAGGCGGCAGAAGACGACCTTTCCGACGAGCGTCTTGGCGCCGCCGCGCGGAAGCGTGAGGGCCATGCGGCACTCGGTGCCGGTGTGGAGATAACCGGCGTGGAGGAGCGAGATGCCGCCGGAAGAGAGATTGCGTCCGAGGACGATGTAGCGTCCGACGCCTCCGCCGGGGTGGTTGACGCTGAGGGGGATGTCACGGACGCGGTACTCGAGGCGCGCGGTGGCACGGCGCGGGCTCTTGCCGCGCTGCTGCTCCGCCATGTCCAGCTTGTCGAGCAGGCGGGTGCGCTCGGCTTCGGACATCTGGGTGCGTTTGAATGCCGGTGAATCCAAGCGGGGCTCCTCGTGTCACACCCGATCGTGGGGAGGTGGTCTTGACATGAGGATCGACGACGGCGGGCGCGGACTTGACCGAGCTGCAGCGGCGTCGAGGCATACCGAAAGCGTCAGGTTGGATGGAGCAACCGGGCCGCGCGTTATCGGTCAGGCTTTGACGAGGCCGTCACGTTTGCCCAGTCTGACGGCGAGGGCCGCGCCGGAGTTCAGGGCACCTTCCATATAGCCCACGAAGGCGTAGCAGGCGTGCTCGCCGGCGAAGTGCAGACGCCCGAGGCCCTTGCGGAGCGTGGGGCCGACGGTCGTGACTTGGCCCGGCGCGGGGAAGGAGTAGCCCGCCTTGCACCACTGATCGCCCGGCCAGTCCATGAAGCGGGATTCGCCCGCCACATCGGCGATGCCGGGGTACATCGTGCCGAGCTCCTTCAGATACGCCTCGCGGCGCTCGGCGGGGGGTCGGGCGCGGCACGCCTCGGCGGCGCGCGCCCCGGAGAACGACACCAGCCCCGCGGAGCCGGCGAGTTCCTGGTTGTCGGTGCCTTCCCAGGTCATGGTGATGTCGCCGTCGGAGAGTGCGTCGGGGCCCATCTTGTGGTCGAGCCACCAGCGGCCGCCCTTGATCTCGAGCAGGAACTTGACGTTCGAGCCCATCTGGGGCGCGAGCGACGCGGGCAGGCCGGGCTTGATGTCGATGCGGCTCCAGACGGTGGGCGGCACCGCGAGGACCACGTCGTCGCATTCGAGGGTGCGGCCATCGGAGGCGGTGACGATCACGCGGTCGGACTTGACCTCGATGGAGCGTGCCGAGAGGCCGCAGATCACGCGGTCGTTGCCGATGGCCTCGGCGAGCTTGAGGGCGAGTTGCTGGTTGCCGCCGGCGCAGCGGTAAACCTCGGAGTCGGTCCAGTACTTCTCGACCTGGCCGCCCTTGATCTGGGCGAGTTGGCCGAGATAGGACTGCCTGTCGGGGTCGACGCCGTTGTCGCCCATGGCCTGGATGCTCAGGGCGAGCTTGGCGCGGTCGGGCGCATCGAGTTTGGCGATGACATCGGCGACGGTGCGTTTGTCGAGTGCGGCGGCGCCGTCCGAGGCCCAGGGTTCGTCGGCGTTCACTTTGGCGGCGTCGGCGTTCATCACGCCCTGAGCTGCTTCCATCTCGGTGTAGAGCGCTTCGGCGTCCTCATCGCTCAGGACCTTGCCGCCGAGTTTCACGGGGAACGAGACGTTCTCAGGCTCGGTGACGTCGAGGAACTTCAGGCCGAACTTCTCGGCGTAGGCGACCCAGGTGGGGTGGTTGGAGCCGATGAGTTCCGCGCCGCCCTCGATGTTGTTGCCCTTGATGAAGTCGGGGAGGGAGAGGACGCGGCCGCCGGGCTTGCCGCGGGCTTCGAGGACGGTGACGTCGTAGCCGAGGCTGCGGAGTTCGTGTGCGGCGGCGAGGCCGGCGAAGCCCGCGCCGATGACGACGACGCGCTTGCCGGGCTTGCCCGCGCCCTGGGCGAGCGCGATGCGCCCGACGCCGGGGACGCCCGAGACGAGGAGGCCTGCCCCGAGGGCGAGGCTGGCGCGGAGGAAGTCGCGGCGCTGCTGCGGGTCGACGCGCGGTCCGTAGCGGGCGTGAAGGACGGCGAAGAGCGATCGGGACATGGAACCTCCGTATCGGGGCTGGTGGAATCCGGCGCGGGGGCGTTGGCCCGCGTGCCGGCGTGGTTCATGGATCGGAAGCGGCGGCCGATGGGCCCGCGGGCGTTCCGACGTGGCGGCTTACTCGTCGTTGGTGGGGCCGACGCAGATGAGCCAGAGCTTGAAGAAGTTCATGATCTGCTGCTTGGTGAGCTTGTTGGCGTGGAGGCTGTAGGTCACCTTGCTGGAGACCGGGGCTTCCGAGCCGGAGGCGGTGGTGTCGACGTACGAGATCCGCCCGGTGAGGCAGGGGACGGAGTTGTCGACGGCGAAGAAGGCGTCTTCCTCGCTCATCTTCTCGAAGGCCTTGGCCTCGTCGGCGGCGGTCTTGTTCTTCTCTTCGTTGAAGCGGAGGTTGAACTCGTAGTAGCCCTTGCCGTTGGTGGCGCGGTCGGCGTCCTCGACCCACTTGATGGAGCCGGTGACGATGTCCTCGTGCTCGGTGCCGTCGAGGGTGTACTTGAAGCGGATACCGTCGGTGAGGTAGTTGCCGGTCTCGTAATCGAAATCGAGGCGGCCGGTGACGACGCATCGCGGGTAGACCTCGGCCGGGCCCTTGGCGAGCACGAGGTTGTCGAAGCGCATGGGGTCGGACTTCTTGACGGTCATGGTGACCGTCTTGTTGCCGACGAGTCGCTTGAAGGTGTACTCCGCGAGGTTTTCCTTCTTCTCCGCCTTGCCCATCATGCGGCCGGAGAAGTTGTCGGTGAAGGCCTTGGCGCTGCCCACGGCGTCGACGGCGATGCGGAGCGGGCTCTCGCTCTTGCTGCCGCCGGAGAGATCGAACGCGCCGGTGGCGGTGTCAACCGGGACGGTGCCGACCCACTTGCCGACGACGCGGGACTGCTTGAGGTCTTTGGGGTTCATCACCGCGAGGTCGACGGAGTACCACAGCTGGGCCTCCTGCTTCTTGCGGGCGAGGGTGGCGGAGAAGAGGTTGGGCTGGCGGGTGATCTCGCCGGTGAACTTGGTGGTCTTGGCGACGGTGAGATCGAACTTGTACTTGTCCTTGGCACCGAGCGCGGCGGAGCCGGACTTGAGGTCGCCGGTGCTGTCGAGTTGCGAGCGGGTGCGGAAGTCGATGTCCATCGTGCCGGCGATGACGTTCTCTTCCGTGAGCGTCGGGGCGTCGGCGGCGAAAGCGACGGTGCCGACGGGGGCAAGCCAAGCCGGCCCGACGTGGAGCATGGTCGGTGCGGCCAGCGTGAGCGCGGACACAGAGGCGAGAAGTTGAAGTTTGTTCATCGATCGATCTCCCAGGGAGGCGAACGCCGGCGAGGCAATCCCTTGCGCGGGGCCGTCGGCGGTGTCATGGTATCTCAATTCATCGGACATCAGACGCCCGGAACTGTCTCCACGGGGACACGACACCGCCCGACGCGCAATCTTGGCGTTGGGCGGCTGGTTCGTTTGGCGATTGACCCGGCCTCAATGAGCGGCGGCGGCGGGCTTTTCCGCGGCGATGCCGTTCTTGGTCTGCCAGTCCTTGATGGCGGCGCGGATGGAGTCTTCCGCGAGCACCGAGCAGTGGATCTTCACCGGCGGGAGGCTGAGCTCCTGCACGATGTCGGTGTTCTTGATCTGGAGGGCTTCGTCGACGCTCTTGCCCTTGATCCACTCGGTGGCGAGGGAGGAGGAGGCGATGGCGGAGCCGCAGCCGAAGCACTTGAACTTGGCGTCCTTGATGACGCCGGTGGCGTCGTCGATCTGGACCTGGATCTGCATGACGTCGCCGCACTCGGGCGCGCCGACGACACCGACGCCGATGTCCTTGCGGGCCTTGACGTCCTTGGTGGTGCCGAAGGCACCGACGTTGCGGGGGTTCTCGTAGTGGGCGATGACTTTGTCGGAGTATGCCATGGCAGCGTCTTTCTAGTTGTTCTCCGCCGCACCGTTCGTTGTGGGCCGAAGCGGAATCATAGTGAGTGTGACCGGAGCCTTGATCTCCTGCTCGATTCTGCGCTGAATCTGCTTCAGAACATTCGAGAGGTGATCGACATCAATCGAATCGGCGTGATATGTGATGTTGATGCTGTACCAGCGACGAGGGCCGGCCGCGATCGCGGAGCCGTCGCCCTCCAATCGAAGACCGAAGGGCCGGTGTAGATCTTCGGTCTCTTTCCACACTTGGCGTACAACGGGCATGACCGAGGACAGTGATGGGTACTCGTTCATCGCTGCAGTTCCTTCCGAGCAAGGCTCACGAGTCGCGCCGCTGTGTCTACACACTCTCTCGCACTTTCCGCCGAGATGTTCGCAGTCGGATCATAGTCCGCAAACAGCCTTGCTCTCCAAACATCATCCATGCGTTTCCAGAGAAACTCGGCAAGTGGTGCCTGACGTCCACGCTCTCGGGACGAGAGGAGCCTTGCCAGATGATCTTTCAGGGATTCATTGCTCCAGTTTCCTCGTTCAGGAGGGCTCTGTCCCGCTCCGACCAGAACCGCATGAGTGGCCGCAGCACAGCAATACCAAGCGCGGCTCACACTCGAATTCCACATTCGCTCCTCGTGTAGGAGCATCGACGCCTCCTGATTCGCGACAGCCAGGTCAAGCCAGAGATTGGATCGAAGCCTCGTCATCAATGCTGCGCCCACTCGATCTGCGAGATGTCGATCCCCTCCTTGTGCATGTCCCACAAGGGGCTGAGCAGCCGGAGCTTGTTCACCGCTTCGGCGATCTTCTCGATGCAGTAGTCCACCTGCTCGGGCGTGGTCCACTTGCCCATGCTCAGGCGGAGCGAGGAGTGGGCGAGTTCGTCGCCGACGCCCAGGGCCTTGAGGACGTACGAGGGTTCGAGCGAGGCGCTGGTGCACGCCGAGCCGCTGCTACAGGCGATTTCCTTGATCGCCATCATCAGACCTTCGCCCTCGACGAACCCGAAGGAGATGTTGGCGATGTGCGGCAGGCGGCGATCCGCGTGGCCGTTGACCTTGCACACCTCCAGGCGCGAGGTGAGTTCCTTCTCGATCTTGCGGCGGAAGGCAAGCAGACGCTGGCCGTCGGAGTCCATCTCTTTCATGGCGATCTCGGCGGCCTTGCCTAGGCCGACGATGCCGGAGATGTTCAGCGTGCCCGAGCGGTAGCCGCGTTCCTGCCCGCCGCCTTCGAGCTGCGCGACGAGGCGGACGCGGGGGTTCTTGCGGCGGATGTAGAGGGCACCGACGCCCTTGGGGCCGTACATCTTGTGACCGCTGAAGCTCAAGAGATCGACCGCGTCGGTCTCCACGTTCGTGGGCATCTTGCCCACCCACTGCGTCGAGTCGGTGTGGAACACGATGTCGTCGCGGCCCGCGCTCTTGCGGTAGGCGCGAATCATGCGCCCGATCTCGGGCACTTCATTGATGGTGCCCAGTTCGTTGTTGGCCCACATGATCGTGACGAGAACCGTGTCGTCGCGCATGGCGGCCTTCACCATGTCGGCGGTGATGACGCCGTCTTCGGGGGGCTGGAGGTAGGTGACATCGAAGCCCTCCTTCTGGAGGCGCTTGCAGGGGTCGAGCACGGCTTTGTGCTCGTGCTGAGCGGTGATGATGTGGCCGCGGACCTTGCCGCTGCCGGCGGGATGTTTCTCGTACATCTCCGCCGCGCCCTTGATGGCGAGGTTGTTGCTCTCGGTCGAGCCGGAGGTGAAAACGATCTCCTTCGGGGAGGCGCCGATGAGCGCGGCGCACGATTCGCGGGCGTGCTCGGCGCCGTCCTCGGCTTCCCACCCGAACTTGTGGTTGCGGCTGCCAGAGTTGCCGAACTTCTGGGTGAAATAGGGCAGCATCGCCTCGACCACGCGGGGATCGCATGGGGTGGTGGCGGCGTGATCCATGTAGACGGGGAGGGTGAGGGCCATGGCGGTATGTGCTTCCAGTTGAGACTTAGAACGGTTCTAGATCAAGTATAGGCTATCTCGGAGGCCTTGTCCGGGATTCGGACTCTGGCGGCAGGCAGCAGCGAGACCCACCGCCGCACATGCGAGGTATTGTCCCGGCCCGTGTCCGGTGCTCCAGTCCACATCACCCTTGTCGCCGAGGACAATTCCGGCGTAGCCAACATGCTCCGGCTGTTCGCGTGGAGCCTGCGGCGGAACGGGGGCGCGGCGGCGGATGCGCCGGTGACCGTCGTTTTCAATGAGCGCGCGGACGAGAGCCTGACGCGGGAACTGGACACGAGATTTGGTGTGAGGTCGATTGTTCGGCCGCGCATCTCGACGGAGCTTCGGTTTACGAACAAGTGGAACTGCCTCGAGGCGGACCTGGGGGACGCTCAGTGGATGCTGTTTGTGGACTGGGACATCGCGGTGTGCGATGCGCTTGACCCTCTGCTGGAACGGCTGGCGGCGGCGCCGGCCGCAACAGGTTTTTTCTGTGCGCCCGAGGTGGTGCAGCAGGCGTGGGGATTGCGTGGCATCCTGAAGAAGTACGCGGGGCGGACCGACTCGGAGATCGATGCACTCGAGAACGACTGGTACCCCAGCGACCGCCTGCCGGTGTTCAACACGGGGGTGTTCGCGGTTCGGAGCGGCGTGATCCCGGCGTTCCGGAGCGAGATCGTGCCGATGTGCCAGCGGCTGCACCGCTCAATGCGGGCGACGACGCTGAACCCGCTGCAGTGGGCGCGGGTGCAGTGGAACAGGCGGCACTGGAAGAAACCTGATGCCTCGCGGCGGATCATCGGGTCCTTTTTTCCGCGGGTGCACTCGGGCCAGATCGCGGTGCCGACGACACTGGTGAAACTCGGGATCGGGTTCGAACTTCTGCCGCATTCGTACAACTGGTACTACCTGCCGCGGCGGTACGGCGAGGACACCGGGGTGCGGATTCTGCACTACATGACGTCGCAGTTCCCCGGTGTGGACAAGGATCGGTTGTTCGAGGGGGCGTTCATCGGGCGGTACAGAGACGCCGAGAACCCGGGGTGGCGGGCGCTTGCGAAGGTGGTGTCGGACTACAACGCGGCCAATGGGAGCGGCCCGGTGGCGGCGTAGCGTGCCGCAAGGTGGTGGATCGGTCCAACGATTACACTCGTGACGATGCCGACATGGTTCACGCTCGGGATTGCGATCGCGGGGCTGGTGGCGGGTACCGTCGCGCTTTCGCTTTCGCGGAAGATGCAGGCGCGGTACCGGCGTCGGCTCGCGCGATTGGAGCGGAACCAAGCCGAGCTGCTGCATGTGGTGAAGGCGATGGAAGCGCACCGCATCGAGGCGGCACTGGAGCGGGCGGGCGTGCGGCCGGCGCTGCCGGTGACGCTGCACGCTACGGGGGGTGAGGACCTTTGGCTGCTCGAACTCTTCAATCCGCCGGGGCAACCGATCCAGGCGTCGGGGTTCTACATCGAGTGCGGGGCGTTTGACGGGAAGCGCAAGAGCGTGACGTGGGTGTTCGACGCGATGGGCTGGGATGGGCTTCTGGTCGAAGCGCTGCCGCACCTGGCCGAGATGGCCCGGCGGAACCGGCCACGGGCCACCGTGGCGCAGACGGCACTCGCAGAGAAGGGATCGAAGGGGACCATCCGCTTCACGCACGTGGTGGGCGACGACCCGGCGTACGAAGGGTCGTCGCGGCTGTCGGCGCACGCCGGGAAGGACGGGGCCCGGGGGGCGCCGATGGAATCGGCGAGCGAGATCGAGGTGCCGCTGACGACGATGGCGGCTCTGCTGGAGAAGCACGCGGGGCCGATTGATCTGCTGGTGCTGGACGTCGAGGGGGCCGAGTCGCGCGTGCTGGACGGGCTGGACCTGTCGAAGAACACGCCGCGGGTGATGCTGATCGAGGACCACACGCTGGCGGTGTCGAACGATCTGCTGAAGCAAGTGGAAGCGGCGGGGTACCGTCACGTGACGTGGATCGCGCGGAACCGGCTGCTGATCCATGAACGCGAGGCGCGGCTGCTGGAGAACGCGCAGCGGCTGGCGCAGGGGTCGGCGGCGCGGGCGCTCAAGGGGTGAACCCGGTCGTAGTTGATTGACGTGAGGTTCGCGCGAATCTGGGTGGCGGGGTACACGTCCTCGTGTGCCCCGATCCGTTGTCGGCTTGGTCGCGGGGCACGGCGAGGACGCCGCAGCCCGGGGACCGGCGTTCGGCTGACTTCTCAGCCCGAGAATATGCAGGACGTTCTGTCGGTCTCCCACACGGTCATCGACGCGAGGGTGACGTCCTTCCGCTCCCGGGCGAGGCGGTCTTTCAGAAGGGCGAAGAACACGCGGGCGATGTTCTCGACCGAGGGGTTCAGCCCGCCGGTTTCCGCGAAGGGGGCGGTGTCTTTGTTGAGATGGGTGTGGTCGAAGGGATCGATGATCGCTTCGTGGGTCAGGCGTTCGAGGTCGGCGACGGTGAACGGTGGGCCGTCGGGATCGAACGCCACGGCGGGCTCGATCATGTAGTTGTGCCCGTGCCCGCTGGGGTTGTTACAGCGTCCGAAGGTGGCGCGGTTCTCGGCGTCGGAGAGGTCGGGGACGTGCAGCCGGTGGGCCGCGGCGAAATCGAATCGCTGGCGCATCACCACGTGTGTGCCCGGGGATGTCGCGCTGGGGGCGGCCATTTCCACACTGTAGGTGGGGGTGAGCCGCCACCGGACGCGGACGAGGCCGACGCGGAGGGCCGATCGTGCCAGAGCGAAGATCCGCTCCATCAGTGAGGCTGGCTCCACCCAGGGGGTGTCGTGAACGGCCTTCTCAATCAGCGGGATGACAGCGCCGCGTGCGGCCCTGTCGACGTCTTTGATGTTGATGAGGTAACCGGTGACGGGGTCGGCCTCGCCCTGGCAGACGAGGTCGAGTTCGTAGTAGCGGCCCAGGCCGCGCATGGCGGGCACGCCGGCGAAACCGTTGGGGGTGCTGCTGGGTGTGGGGACTGTGTCTTTTCCGCCGTCGCCGAAATCGGCCCCGTCTGCGTTTGTGGCTGGAATCGGGGCACTCCGCGCGTCGGGCGGGTTGATGCAGAAGCGGACGGTGCGCTGGAGTTCAACCATGGGGGGTTTCGACTGTAGGATGATGGGGGCGCGACGCGATCTGCGCGTTGCGTTGCACGGGGCCAATCCAGAGACCGACCTTCGACGAAGACCTTGACCACCATGAAGACCATCACCACCCTCGCGTTGTCTGGCGTTTCGATCATCGCTCTTGCCGGGGTGGGTGTGATGATCGCCGCCGGGCCGGAGCAGTCGACGCCCTCGACGCCGTCCACGACCCCGCCAGCCGCCGCCGCGCCCGAGAAGCCGTCGGTCAGCCCGTATGTCCTCGCGTACACGCTGAAGGACATTGATGGGAAGGACACCGACCTCTCGCAGTACAAGGGGAAGGTGGTGCTGATGGTGAACGTGGCCAGCAAGTGCGGGTACACGCCGCAGTACAAGGGGCTGGAGAAGCTCTACACCGAGAAGAAGGACGTGGGCCTGGTGATTCTGGGGTTTCCGGCCAATGAGTTCGGCGGGCAGGAGCCTGGCGATGAGTCCGTCATCAAGAAGACGTGCCACGACACGTACAAGGTGACGTTCCCGATGTTCTCGAAGATCGTCGTGAAAGGCAACGGGCAGCACCCGCTATACAAGCAGCTCGCGGCTCAGCCGGCGCCGGTCGGCGGCGATCCGAAGTGGAACTTCACGAAGTTCCTGGTGGACCGCTCGGGCAACGTGGTGGCGCGGTTTGATTCGTCGGTGACGCCGGAGGACAAGGGGCTTCGAGCGAAGATCGATGAGTTGCTGGCGGCGACGCCTTAAGGGGTTGGGAAGGGGATAGGGGGTAGGGTTCAGGCTGTAGCAATGGGGCATGGGGGATCGGGTGTCGGGCACACTGCCTGCTGCGCCTGGTGCTCGACGGCTGTGCGGCATTGACCACTCGACCACCGCGTGCTTCCGTGGCAGATAACACTGGCCCTGCAACGATCCGCGTCCCATCGTCCGGGAACGCGCCGCGATAAACCCACCTTTCACTCGGGGCACCGGGGTGATTTCGCTGGCGGTGCCTCAAGCCTGGGGTATGGTGAAGGTGAGGATCGACATGAAAAAGACACGGACCAACAACCCCCTTCGGGCGCTCGCGGCGATGATGCTTCTGGCCGCTCTCGGCTTCGCCCTTCCCGCTTCGACTCCTGCGGCGAACGGCGGCGAAGGCTCGACCGGTGTGGGCGCGAACCCCACGGTGGCCCGTGGCATGCTGATCCCCGCCCGGATGCGGCTGATCGTCCGCTACAGCCCGATGCGTTCGGCGTGAGAGGGAGCCGGGGTCCGACCTATCTCATGTGAACCGGGGAGCGCCGGTATTCTCTGGGCGTGCCCGCTGCGCCAAGGAACATTTCGCTCGCGACGCTGGTGGAGGACATCCCCGGCGTGAAGCCGCGCGACGCCGCGGCGCTTCGCGCGATGGGGCTGAAGTGCGTCGCCCACCTGCTGAATCATCTTCCGCACCGTCACGAGTTCGAGGCCGCGGAGACTTCGGTTGATGCGCTGGCGGCGGACCAGACGATTTCCACCCGAGGCGAGGTCACGGCATGCCGGGTGGTGCACCGGGGCCGGCCGCGGTTTGAGGCGGTGCTGCTGGACCACACCGGGCGGATCGATCTGGTGTGGTTCAACCAGACATTTCTGGCCAACACGATCCATCCCGGCGTGCGGATCAAGGTCCAGGGCAAAGCCAAGCGGCTGATGCGCGGCGGCGGGCTGCAACTGGTCAACCCCAAACTCGAGATCACCAAGGACGACGCCCCCGAGCCAGCGGCGGGCGACGAGCGATACCGGCCCGTGTACTCCGCGACCGAGGCGATGCCGTCGGTGAAGTTCGAGCGGATTGTCGCTTCGATCCTGCCCGATGCGGTGCCGCTGCTGGAAGATCATCTAGCCGAGGACTACCGGAAGAAGCGGAACCTGCCGAGCCTGGGCGAGGCGTACCGCATGATGCACGCTCCGGAGAGTGAGACGGAGGCGAAGGCGGCGCGTCGGCGGCTGGCGTATGACGAGTTCCTGCTGCTGCAACTGGGCGTCCATCTGCGCCGCGCGCATCTGCGGCTGCGCCACCGGGCGCCGGCGCTCAAGTGGACCACGCAGATCGATAAGCACATCCGCGCCCGCATCCCGTTCACACTCACCGAAGCGCAGGAAGCGGTGATCCGCGAGGTGGCGCACGACCTGACCAAGCCGGCCCCCGCGAGCCGGCTGATCCAGGGCGATGTTGGCGCGGGGAAGACGGTGATTGCCCTGTACGCGATGCTGATCGCGGTGGCGAACAAGCACCAGGCGGCCCTGATGGCCCCGACGGAGCTGCTGGCCGAGCAGCACTTCGCCGGCATCTCGAAGCTGCTCGAGGGGTCGGACGTCCGGATCGAGCTGCTCACCGGCTCGCTGATGCCCGACGAGCGTGCTGCGGCGCTGCGGCGGATCGAGAGCGGTGAGTCGCATCTGGTCATCGGCACGCACGCGCTGCTTTCGGGAACCGTGAGTTTCGCCAGCCTTGCGGTGGCGGTGATCGACGAGCAGCACCGCTTCGGCGTGCATCAGCGGGCGGCGCTGCGGGAGAAGTCGGCGGACGCATCGAGCGTGCCGCACACGCTGGTGATGACGGCGACACCCATCCCCAGGACTCTGAGCCTGACGATCTTCGGTGATCTGGACGTGAGCACGCTTGTGGGGCTGCCGTCGGGTCGCAAGCCGGTGAAGACGCGGCTGGTGACGCCGGCGCAGCGTGCGGACGTGTACGCGTTTGTGCGCCAGAAGTTGGAGAAGGGGCAGCAGGCGTTCGTGGTGGTGCCCGCCGTGGGCAAGGGCACGGGCGAGCAAGGTGAGTTCGGCGAGGACACTGGCACCGGTGGGGCTGCGCGGCTGTCGAATGTGCGCACTCTTCTGAAGGAACTGGAGGAGGGTCCGCTGGCGGGGCTTCGGCTTGCGGCGGTCCACGGACAACTGAAGCGGGACGCGCGCGAGTCGATCATGGAGCGGTTCCGCGCCGGGAGCATCGATGCGCTGGTCGCGACGACGGTGATCGAGGTGGGCGTCGACGTGCCGAACGCGACGGCGATGGTGATCGAGAACGCCGACCGGTTCGGGCTGGCCCAACTCCACCAACTGAGAGGGCGGGTGGGGCGTGGGCCGCTTGGAGGGCTGTGTGTGCTGGTGGCGGACCCGATAACGGAGGAGGCGGAGACGCGCCTCAAATCTGTGGTTTCGACCACGGACGGCTTCCAACTTGCGGAAGCGGACTTCGCGCTTCGTGGGCCCGGAGACGTGTTTGGGAATCGGCAATCCGGGCTGGCACCGTTCCGTGTGGCGGAGTTGCCGAAGGACACAGATTTGTTGCTGCTGGCGCGGCGCGATGCCGCGGCGTGGGTGGAGGCGTCTCCGGATTTGTCACGTCCGGAGGATTCCAAGGTACGATCAAGATTGATGAAGACGCACGGCAAAGCGCTGGGGCTTGCCGATATCGCGTGAGCATTTGCCAGGACCCTCTTTGACAGGACCCATGGATGGAACCAGAACCCGGGAGCCTGCATGATCGTCTCCGTGTTGTCGCCGGGCAGCGGTCATACCGTGCGCTGGCGGAGTTGACGCAGCACAACACCGAGACGGTGCGACGGTACATGCTTGGGGCGGCGCCGAGCATCGAGTTTGTCGCGGCGATGTGCTCGCGGTTCGGGATCAACGCCGACTGGATGTTGACCGGGCGTGGGGCGATGCACGACAAGGAGAACCGCCGGCATGCGCTCAACACGAGCAGCCCAGCGGACCTGCTGGCGGCGGTGGCAGGGGCTCTCGAACGCCTCACCGACCGTGTCGATAGAATCGAGACGTACGTGCAGACGATGGAGACGCGTGTCCGCGCGGCGGGCGCGGGCTCTGACGGTCACGCGATGCCGCCCAGCCATGCCCCCCAGAACGCCGCCATCCCGCCCGACGGACAAGCCAAGGGAGGGAGCGTCCCGGCCCCCTACGCCCCCAAGGGAGACGGCGACCCCATCGTCCGCTCCGTCTGGATCGCCGGTGCTGTTCCCAAACGACCACGCCCGGACGCTGATTGAAATGCTCAAGGGCTTCGGGCCGGAAGGCTCGGATCTTGTTCGGCGGTGGGTGGTGGCGTTGCTGCTTGTGCCCGAGCACGAGCGGGCGGGGGTGGTGGGCGCTGTTGAGGCACGGATCACGTCGGCGTACTCGGACGCCGAGGTTGCTTCGGCGTCCGGCGGGGCTGGCGTCGCGGGCGTTGAGCCAACGGTGTACGTGAGCTCCGGCGAGGTGCAGCGCGAGGGGCACACCGAACTGATCGAGCGCGCGTATGTGCCGGCATCGGAGGTTCAGGCTGGGAGCTTGGCGGCAGCGAAGGGCCGCGGCGGACGGAAGAGCGGCGGTGCCCCGCGAGGGGGCGCGGCGTGAGCTTCAACGCGGACCTGGCAACGGCGCTCGAAGAAATCGCCCGGATGCTCGAACTCCTGGGCGAGGACCGCTTCAAGGTCAACGCCCACGCCCGAGCGGCCCGCGCGGTCGAGGGGGAAGACAGCGATCTGAAGGCGATTGCGCACGATGTCAAAGCGCTCACCGCGATCGAGGGGATCGGCCCGAAGATCGCGGCCAAGATCGGCGAGTTTGCCGACTCTGGCAAGATCAGCGAGCACGAGGAGCTGCTGGCCCGCGTGCCGGGCGGGCTGCTCGA
>CAYZFW010000009.1:0-16512 GCA_964477615.1 uncultured Phycisphaeraceae bacterium
CCCGCGACCGTTTCCGGGCTCAGACCTCGAGTTCCGTTGCGTGAGCGGTGCGCATCGCTCGCTGCACCTTGACGCCGACGGCTGGGATCAGAAGGGCCATTTGTTGTTGCAGCCATTGGACTTCACTTTCAGCCAGGGACGTCAGGTGCGCCTGAGGCGCCAGAAAGCGGCGATTGTAGGACCCCAGTCCTTTCGGAGCAACGCAAGAATCATGCACACTTTTTCGGACGCGATGGGCAGGGGTTCCATGCAATCGATGCAGATGGAAGCATCCGGCACCTCGTCTGCAGTGTCCGAGAGCAGCGAGACCGGGAACGCCGCGAGCGAGCGCGTGGCTCTTCCCCAGCTCTTTGCGATATCCTGCAATCTCCAGTCCGACAGAACCTGCTCACGTTGTTTCGTGTCGGCGGGGATGTCGGTTACGCAGCAGGGCTTGCGCGTTCGGAACGCTTCTCCGACGGGGCCTTCGCCCTTTGGGTCCGACCAAGCATACGACGATTTGCCGCCGGTCCCGGTGCTCTGGTCGGCTTGGCGATAGCGGTGCTGACAGACGAGAACTCTTGAGGCGGTTCCGGCTTTGGGGTGATAGAGCGAAACACGCACCTGTAACGCGCGCTCAAACTGAATCCGGGCCTCTTTGGACTCGTCTGGATCGCCCGAACCGCGTTGCATCTCGCGCCAAACACCCTCGACAAAGCCCGTCGCGATCGCGCTCAGCGAATCGTAGAGTCGGTTCTCCGCAGCCTGGGCCTGCCTGATCTTCGGTGGAAGGTCTTCGTGGTTCGGGTTCTTGCAGAAGAAGCGAACATCTCGCTGCTCGTCGTGCTTGACCCAGACGCGGAACGGGTCTCTGTCCAGCGTGGGAAGAAATCTGGCGATCTTCTTCTTGTACTCGTCGTGCGGCTCGCTGTGCCAGTCCTCCAAAAACTCGGACGACACGACGACCTGACCCCCGTCGCCTATGGACGCGATGCGGGCCGCGGCGTTCGGGCCGCTCCCGATCGATACCGGCACAAGGGACGTGGTCTTGCCGTCCTCGAACGCGGAGAGCTCGACGCGTTGAAACTTCCCGAAGTGGACGGCGGCACGGGAACGCGCAGGTTCCAACAGGCCAGCGGCCTGCTTCGTGTTGCTGAACAGCGAGACGGCCTGCTCGGCGAGCGTCAATGCCTCGCCATAGCCGACCGAGCCGTTATGCACGGTGAGCAGGTACCCATCGCCGGTCGGGTTGATATGAACCTCCGACCGCGGAATCTGCTTCCAAGGAAACTGGGAAGCGTGACGAAGCAGCCGTTCAACGATGTTTCGTTGATCGCTGTCTGGCTTTTGGGAGAAACCGACAACATCAACGAGCACGATGATCCCATAGCGATCATGGTTGTTCTTTGCGGCGGCTTGCATGAACCTCCACTCGGAGCAGGGCTCGGGTCGAAAGGGAGGATGATACTTGCAAGTCATTCGGCCGCAAACGCAATCATGCAGGGCCTCGCCCGATAATCTGGATTAGCGGAACATCCAACGCCGCGACGTGCGCACGATCTCATCGAGGTCGGTCACGGCCGCGATCCAGCCGAGGTCTTGCCTGATCCGAGCTGGCGAGCAGTAGAGCGACGCCGGGTCGCCCTGGCGGCGTGGGCCGATGACCGTTGGTACGTCGCGACCCGTGACGCGTCGGACGCTCTCGATGATCTGGCGGACGCTCACACCCGCTCCGGTGCCGAGGTTGTACGTCCGCAGGTCGCCTGGCCGCAGCGCATCAAGCACCGCGACGTGGGCGTTCACGAGGTCGGTCACGTGGATGTAGTCGCGCACGGCGGTGCCGTCGGGTGATCCGCCGCCTTCTGATGCTCTTGGGTAGTCGTCGCCGAAGACGGTGAACAGCGGGCGGGTCTGGCCCGGTTCGGTGATGCCCATCGCGGCGCGGAGGCACAGCGGGATGACGCGTGTCTCGGGGGCGTGGTTGTGCCCCAGCCGGCCTTCGGGGTCGCAGCCGGCGACATTGAAGTACCGAAGGATGGCGGCACTGAAGCCCGTGGATTGCCCCGCCCCGGACTCGGCTGCTCTCGTAGAAGCCGCGAAGTCGCGGATGGCCCGTTCTGCCGCGAGTTTGGAATGGCCGTAGGGGTTCATCGGAGCCTGTGGGGTGTCCTCGGTGACGGGGAGGTGGGCCGCGCCGGGGTCGCCGTAGGTCACGCAGGAAGACGAGAACACCAGGCGCGGCACGCGGTGGCGCTGCACCGCTTCGAGCACCGAGACCGTGCCCGCGGCGTTGATGCGGTGGTACATCAGCGGGTCGCGCACGCTCTCGCCCACGTACGCCACGCCCGCGAAGTGCATCACGGCGTCGATTCCGCCCGCGGCGAAGGCGGCGTCAAAGGCGGCGCGGTCGTTCACGTCGGCGCGGTGGAACGTCAGTGTCCCGGCGGAAGGGGCGAGGCGCTGCAGGGTTTCGATGGCCGAGGCGCTCGCTCGTCCGGGCAGCATGGCATCGACAACGACCACGTTGTGCCCTCGCTCGAGCAGCGCCAGGACCGCGTGTGAGCCGATGTACCCGGCGCCGCCTGTGACGAGAACGCGCATGGGCGCAGTAAAGCACGGGCGCGGGTGCGGTGCAAACCGGGTGCTTTAGTCCGTTGGCATCGCGGCGACGTGGGCGGGATTAGCCGCGCCGACCGTGCTCGCAGGGACTGTCTCGCCTTCATGGTCGCGCCCGCACTCGGGGCAGATGCCCGCGACGCTGCCGCGCATGTCGTACCCGCAGGCACGGCACTGGTGCCCTAACATCCGGCGCGGCTGCACGAAGATCAGCAGGCCGACGCTGAAGATCAGCGCGGCGTAGAAGGCCGAGATCACGTACACCACCCGCGCATAGCCGGTCACGGTGCTGATGGAGGTCAGCCGCTCGGCCGAGCCGGGGCCGACCGAAAGAAACCCAGCGAAGAGCGTGAACGCCGCGATGGGCAGCATGCTCCCCGCAAGCAGGAGCGCTCCGGGCCAGGTGCGTCGCCACCAGGCCACACCCACCCAGACAAGGATGGCGTAGATCGTCAGCAGAATCACGCAGCAAGGGTAGCCCTGCGGCTGTGATCCGGGCCGACCTGGCGGGACAAGTCAAGCGCGAGCAGACCGCGGATGGGTTATCGCTTCAGGGCATCCAGAACCACGGGGATCGCCGCCGGAGGGTCCTGTTCCGGAGAGCCCGTGACCGCCGCCTTGGCCATGTTGGGGAGGGTGAGCCTTCGCAGCATCGAGTTGTGGGCGGCGTCGATGCGCACGGTCTCACCGACCCCCAGCGTGGCGGATGTGGTTGATACCGGCCCGTCGCCGAGGGACTCGCTGGCGCGGGCGATCTGGGCTCGCAGGTCCGTGATCTCGCGCTCTGAGAGCAGCGCCTTGACGAAGCGCGAATCGAGCAGTTCGTCCACGCCGAGGGCCTCGGGTGTGACCGCCCGCCCGACGACCGAGGTCATCACCACGCCCGCTGGCGCGGGGCGGGCGTTCAGTTCCTGCAGGAACGCAGAGTCGGGCAGCAGGTCGCGTGCCGCCTCGCCGCGCCCGTCGATCAGCCAGCCGACGAGGTGCCCCGCGTCGGCGTCGTCGCCGGACTCGAGCAGCCGCTGGAACTGGTCGCGGCACTCCGCCAGGCATTCCACGTGGGCCCACGACGACCCCTTGTGCGGCGTGCCGATCATGACCAATCGAGGCACATCGGGCAGGTCGGCGTGCCCCGTTGCCCGGCCGCTATAGAGCCCGGGGCGCGTGAGGGCATCGCGCGCCACCAGGCCGCCCATGGAGTGGCAGACGAGGTCGACGCTGGTTACGCCGCGGGCGCGGAGCGCGCGAAGCCAGCCCGTCAGGCGCCCCGCGGCCTCGCTGATGGGGCCGTCGTTGGGGTAGTCGAAGCGCGCGACCTCGTGGTTCGCGGCACGCAGGAACGGCACAAGGTCGTTCCAGATGTCGCCCGGCTCGTCGAGGCCGTGGACGAGGAGCACCAGGCGCGAAGGCAGCGCGGCGGTGTCGTTCTCGTTGAGCGCGGTCCATGCCTCGTTGCCCAGCGAGAGGTGCTTGCCGTTGAACACGCGGACGCCCATCTCCTTCGTGTGGCGCTCGCGGGCCTGGGCGATGGCCTCATCGAGGGTCCGCTTGGTTCCCGATTCGATCTGCGCGAGCAGGGCGCGGGCCTGCTCGGCGTTCAGGTTGTCGCGGACCCACTTCTGCGCCGTGTCGGCGGCGTCGTTCAGGCGGGAGGGATCGTTCAGGATGGCGCGGGCGCGCTCCAGCAGGCTCGGAGGTGGCAAGGGAGAGGCGGGCTGCGTGCCGTTGACGGCGGTATCCGTCGCCTGCGCGCCCGCCCGGCGGGCGAGCCAAGGCGAAGCGAGTCCGACGAGAACTGCGGCGGCGATGAACTGAACGGGCCTGTGGCGCATGCGACAATCTCCGGGTGGTCCCGAGATTGTTGGGAGATCGGGGCCAGAGGTTGCAAAGGCCTGTCGGGCTCTGTTTGGGTATGGGCTCGCGCCTGACTATTTGCCCCCGCCGAGCAGATTCTTCACCGTGTTCACGGTGGTGGTGGTCGTTGTCTCGACGGTGTTCGTCACGGATTCGACCACCGAGCCAGCGCCCGAGACCTTTGACGTGATTCCCACGACCACGCCGTTGATCGTCGCCGTGGTGGTTGAGGTGACGGGCGTGGTGCTGCGCATGAGCGCATCCACGGCATCGGCTGCGTCGTTCATGGCCGCAACGACAGCGGAGTCAGGTCCGGTCGGAACCGATGTCTCTTCCGCGGGTGCGGGCGGGCCGACTTCGTCGTCCCCGTGTCGCAGCTGCATGCTCGGGTCGGTGAACACCGCCGGCGTGATCGTCGCCGTCTCGCTCGCATCGGACATGGCGCTCACGCTGCCGCTCTCGGCGTCGATCATGATGTCGACGCGGCCCGCGTCGTTCGAGATGGTGACGACGATGTCGGAGGTCTGATCCAGCCGGCCCATCGCGTCGAAGCGAACGTACGAGCCAACACCCTCGACGACCAGGTCAAGACGGGAGTTGCCCGCGAGGTCGTTCAGGTCGACTTCGTACTTCGTCCCTGCAGGGGCCCCGGGCCGGTCGATCGGCTGGGTCGGCGCCGAAGACTTGGCCAGCCAGTACTTGTTGCTTGGTGCATCGAACATCACCACCGTCGGGTCGGCGGGGTTGGAGACGGTTTCGGCCTGGGCGTACTCCATGTCCGCCGTGAGGTTCGACGAGGCGGCCTGAATCGAGATCGGGTCCTGCTGCGATGAGGAAGGGATGACGACGACGGCGGCGATGGCGACGACCAGCGTGACCATCATGACTTCCATGAGGGTGAAGCCGCGAAGGGCTGTTGAGCGATGGGTGGGCATAGCGGAGTTCGTGGGACCGGTGTAATGACGGGACGAGTGGGTGCGGGTGCTTGCCGAACTTTGGGCCGTCACATCAATCGTCGATGGCGTCCTCGTCGTCGTCGGGCACCAGATCGTTGTCGCGGTCGTCGTCGGGCTCGACAGGCAGCGCCGTAGCGATGCGGGTCGCTCGCGCCGTGACGGCTCCGGCCAGCGTGATCGGGCCGCCCATCTCGTCCTCAACGGGGACCGCGTTCAGGCCCGAAAGCGTGGACTTGAGCGCGGCCGCGCCCAGCAAGGGGTTGAACGTCGAGAGGGTGGTCGCGACCGCGGAGACTGCCGTTCCGCCGGACTCGAAGAGGACGCCTTTGGTGTTCGTGAAACCGCTGTTGTTGTCGAGCGCGGGGTCGTAGAGCAGCATGCTGCCTCTCTTGAAGTGGACCTTCTCGGCGGTCAGGCGGCCCAGAAGCACCGAGTTCTGGTCGGCATCCACTTTTCCGGTGGGCGCGTGGATGCAGCCGACCACGATTGAGCGGCTGCTGATGGTGATCTGCGGGTTCGCGTTGCCGCCGGCGCTGGTTGGCTGCGGGTAGATGCGGAGCCGCGCCGGGCTGCTGTAGGCGGTCAGGCTCGCGGGGCGGCGCGTGGTATCCCGCGCGACGGCGGGCGAAACCCCCACGCCCGAATCGTCGATCTGCGCATCTCCCTTGGTGTAGATCACCAGACCCGACGACGCGTCGGCGAGGGTGATCGCGCAAAGGTTCGACATCGAGAGCGACGAGCGCACCTCGAGCAGAACCTTCCCCTCAATGAGCAGAACGCCGGAGTCCTGCATCTTCAGGTCGTTGATGCTGTAGTGCGTGCCGCTGGACTGTTTCATGCGGCAGGTGGCCCCGTTGCTGATCTCCAGCGTCTCATACTTGCCGCCCGTGGGCAGGGTGACATCCTGGCTGGGGCCGGTGACCTCGAGATCCGAGGTTGTGGCGACGGGCAGTGACGAGAACGCCGCGGGGATGATCTCGCACACCACCGGCACCTTGTACGGCAGCTGCCGCCCGCCTCGGGCGTACGAGTCAGAGATGATCTTGCTGGCCAGGCCCGCGTCGGCGTCGGCACCGGCGTACACGGCGATGTTCGCCAGCGAGGGCGAGGTACCCATCACCAGGTTTGTTCCGGAAGTCGCAAAGACGCCCACGGCCACGGGCTTGGTGCTCGCCGCGGCCGGGCTGAGGCCCCACTTGGTCACCTTCACATCGTCGTCCATGTGGAGGCCGCTGGTGGTCACGATGCCGAACTCGCCAAGGTGCGGGTCGGCGGCCTGGTCGATGGGGAGAGCAGGGGTGAGGCTGATGCGCTTCTGCACCTCGCGCGTCACGCCGTTCACCGTGGACTTCGCGGTCAGCAGCAGTTCCAGGTCCTCGGCGGTTGGCGTGCGCCCGTCCAGCGTCGTGACGCACACATCCACCAACCCGCAGGCCACCGCCTGCTGGGCCATCATCTCGGCGTTCGCGCCGGTGTAGTTGAAGTTCGTCTCCAGCACCGCCGCGGCGATGCTCGCGGCGGATTCGGCGCTCCACCGCGCCTGCGCGTCCGCGACCGCGTTCAGGCCGGTGTTCGGCGCGTTCTGCTGCGAGGTCAGCGCCGCCGCCGTCATCACCGTCACCGCCGCCAGCACGCCCAGCACCAGCATCATCGCGATGCCGCGGCGCGGGACTCTGCGACGCGAGCGCGGCGCGGGGCACGAGCCGGCACTCTCCGCCAAGGTGTACGCATCGACTCGGTTGTTCGTGTCCGTCGTCATGTCGTCCTCCGGAACAGTCCGCCCCCTGCTGAACGAGATTCCCTGATCCCTGATACCCGGTCACTGATGCCCCGCTAATCCGGCTTCCGATGGTTCGGCAGCCCCAGGCACAGCAGCAGGTCCACCGGGTCGCCCCCGTCGTCGAGGATCACCGCGGCGAGGCGCATCCGCTTGGCGTCCGGGAAGGCCTGGGCGCTCGCGTTGATGGAAGACACCGTGAGCCGGTCGCCGATGAGCTGTGTGGTGGTGCGCGAGAGGCCGCGCTGGGTGAGCATGATCGCGAAGGGATCGTCCGCCGAGGCGAGCACAAGATCGGCCTCTGCCTTCTCCTGCTCCGTCCAATCGGCGGGGAACTGCACGCGCTCGACGGACACGGTCGCGTCCTCGGCGTTGGTCCAGAGGATCCGGAGTTCGCTCATGTTGACGCGCCCGTTGCCGTTGTCGTCGCCGGCCCACAGGGCCAGGCCCTGCTTGCTGTCGTAGGCGAGGGCGCACCACGCGGTGTCGGTGACCGCGCGAACGCGGGCCTGCACGAGGTTGGCCCGGTTGATGACCGAGCGGCCCTCGTCCATGCTGGTCATGCTGCGGGCCACGGCGAGGGTGATCGCCGCCGCCGCCGCCCCGGTCAGGATGGTGATCGAAAGGGCCAGCAGGAGTTCGAGCAAGGTCATGCCGCGGGCATGTTTCATGTGCCACCCCCGGCCCCGGCCCCCGGCTCGGCGAAGAAGGCCTCGATCATGCACAGGCTCTTGTCCTCGTCGGAGCAGGTGACGACGACTTTCACGCCGCGGATCACCGCGCCGCTCTTGCTGTCGGTGAACTTGGTCTCTTCGAAGATCGCGCCGCGCCCCACGGCCCAGAACGACTCGGGGTACTTCGTCCCGTCGACGGACTGCATCGATCCGACCGCCTGGGTGATTGGCGTGTGGGTCCGCAGCACGCTGTACTCCAGTGTGGAGAGTTCGATCAAGAGGTCATTGGCGGCCATGGCTCCAAGCACGCGCTTCTGACCCTCGAAGGCGAGTTTCTGGGCCGTGCTCATGGCGCTGACCACCGCGATGACGCTGGCCCCGAGGATCACCGAGGCCACCAGCGCCTCCAGCAGCGTGAAGCCGCGGCGACGACTGAGTCGGGATGTCGGGCGCTGGGCCATGACCCCTCCGGGAACGCAGGCAACCGACGCTACTCCTCGCCCTGTGCGGGTGGCGGCGGTCCATCTCGATCATCGAATCACCGGGCCACCAAGCCAGCGCCGGCCCGGACTCCGGGTGGTTATCGCGCCGCACCTCGCCCGTGCATGCGGCGCGGATCGCCCAGCCTGCCGCGCGGGGGTCCGATACCGACGCCATGCACCGCGGCCACGCTGCCTCGGCGGGTACGATCCCGACCCTGATGGCCCTTTCCCGCTCACCACGCCTGCTCTGGCGGTACCTCGCGTCCGACGTGCTGGGGATTCTGCTCATGGCGTGCGCGGGGCTGGTGGGGGTCATCGCCTTCGCCGCCGCGATGCGGCCCCTTTCCGAAGGGCGTGTCGGGGTGTTCGAGTCGGTGCGGCTGATGGGGCTGCTGGCGGTACCGATGCTGCAGTTCGCGCTGCCGTTCGCCTCGGGCCTGGCGGCGACGCTGGCCTACCACCGCTTCGCCGCCGAGAACGAGGCCACCGCGAGCATGGCCGGGGGCATCTCGCACCGCTCGATCCTGGTCCCGGCGTTCGTTCTGGGGCTGGTGCTGTCGGTGCTGCTGGGGCTGCTCTCGCACCAGGTGATCCCGCGGTTTCTCCGGAGCGCCGAGCAGCTCCTGACGCGCGATGTCACCCGTTTCATCGTGAACCCGATTGAGCGAGGCGAGACGGTCCGCCTCGGCCCGTGGGACCTCCGCGCCGATCAGGTGATTGACGCAGGCAGGGCCGCACCGACCGCGGGCGGTTCTGGCGGTTCTGCCGACGCCGCGAGCCACGGCGCGGCCGAGCACCTCGTGCTCCTGGGGGTTCTGGCCCACCGCGTCGATGACCCCTCGCGCTTCGTCGAGGCCGGGCGCGTGGACCTTTACCTCTTTGACGATGCCCCGTCGGACGGCTCGGGCGACGACGACGGCGGCACCCGTGCGGTGCTCCGCTTCGACCAGGCCAACGCCTACGTCGGGGCCAACCGCCTGCAGGCCCAGGGTGTGTTCACCGACTCGCTCCGCATCCCCAGCGCGTTCCGCGACGACCCGAAGTACCTCGACTTCAACGAACTCCGGCGCGTCCGCGAGCACCCCGAGATGCTCAACCGCATCGAGTGGCGGCGCCGACTCGTCGCCGACCACCTTGCGATGCGCGACATGATCGGCGACGTTGCCGCACAGCTCCGAGAGAAGGGCAAGGCCACGCTGCTCCGACGCGGCGATGTGCTGACCATCCACGCGGCGGACGTTGTCCCTGTGGACGACGGCTGGGCCCTCCGCGCCGCGTCCGGCGCGGGCAAGCGCGTCCGCGTGGACATGAAGCTCGCCTCAGGCTCGACACGCACGCACACCGGCGCCTCGGCCCGCCTGCGCTTCCGCGACCTCGCCGCGGATCAGACGGCGGTGGCGAACCAGTCTGAGGGTCCGGGGCGCGTGTGGCTGCGGATCGACCTCGAAGACGTGGCCACCGCCGGTGCCGAAGCCGACGGGGCGGCCGAGACGCGTTCGGACACACTCTTCTACGGGGCTCTCACAACGGAGAAGGACCACGCCGCCGCGCGGGGCGCCGAGACCTCCGCCCGGCTCATCGCAGACGCGAGCGATCTCGCGGGCCCGGTCGGCCCGGAAAAGGAGGAGGCGCCGGGCGGGGCAGCCCTGCGTCGGGCCGCGCGGGAACTGTCGACCAAGATCGATGACCTCAAGCGCGAGGCCGTGAGCAAACTCCACGAGCGTGCCGCCTTCAGCCTGTCCTGCCTGCTCATGACGCTCTGCGGCGGGGTCGTCGCGCTGCGCCTCAGCAGCGCCCTCCCGCTGCAGGTGTACCTGTGGTCGTTCTTCCCTGCCCTCATCTGCGTGATCACCATCAGCGCCGGCCAGGGCCTGACGCACAAGTACGGCACGCCGGGGCTGATTCTGCTGTGGGGCGGGGTCGCGGGCCTCGGCCTGTTCACGATGGCGGCGTACGCGTCGCTCAGGCGCCATTGACGGGGGCCTTCACGCCGGCCCATGCCAGCGCCAGGTCCCGGTCCAGGTACGAATGAAACTCAGTGACCCGCCCGGCTCGGAATGTAAACACGTCGAAAACGTCGCCTTCGCGCCATTGCGTCTCATTCGTCACCCGCACCCGTACGCGAACGAACACGATCACCCGGTCTCCCGAGACAAGGAACCGCTGCGGCTTGCACTCGCCCTCGGCCCACCTGCTGCGCCCGGCTTCCACGTGCGCCCTCACGGCTTCAAGCCCGATGTACGTCGCATCGGTGGGTGCTCCGAACCGCTCGACGCGTTGGATTCCGGGATCAAAGCACTCCAGAAATCCCGGAGTGTCCCCCCGGTTCAGCGCGGCGTACGCCCGACTGAGCGAATCGATCTCCGCCGAGAATGGATCATTCGGATCGCTCATGCCTGCTCCCGCTCGATGGGGGGGCCCGATGCCAACGCTCGGCGGTCCGCCTTACCGTTCCTTGAACCGCTTGGTTTCCTTCTCACGGTCAAACGGCGAGCGGGCCTCGTTGGCCACCTTCTTGCGGGCCAACGCTGCGGCAGCCCCCCCGGCCTTGTCCGGCGGCGGGTTCTTGTCCAGCTCGTCCATGTGGGCACGGATCCAGCGGCTCTCGAGGATGCCCAGGCAGGAGTTCGTGATGAAGTACACCGCCAGCCCGCTGGGGGCGTTGTACATCATCACCGGGAACATCACCACCATCATCACCTTCATCATCTTTTGCTGCATCTCCTGCTCGGGCGTCAGCGTGGAGGTGGAGGGCGGGGTCATGTA
This sequence comes from uncultured Phycisphaeraceae bacterium, assembly GCA_964477615.1. GTDB lineage: Bacteria > Planctomycetota > Phycisphaerae > Phycisphaerales > UBA1924 > JAFLCM01. The sequence goes on from CAYZFW010000009.1 coordinate 11,105, forward strand.
CTTCTGCTGGATGTAGAACACCACGCCCAGGATCAGGGGCAGCAGGTTGATGCCGCTGATATCGCCCATCAGGCCGCTGATCAGCGGGATGTGGAAGTGCGTGCCGAACTGGATGAAGTGGTCCGGGGCCGAGAGGTCGGCGAGGAACGACCACTTGCCGCCGGTGACGGATTGGATCACGCCGTAGAACCCCGGCTCGTGCCGGAACTGGAAGGCGAAGAAGAGCATCGCGTACAGGGCCATCCACACCGGTGTCTGGAGGAACGTGGGCAGGCAGCCCAGCGCCTGGGTGGGGCTGACACCCTCCTCGCGCATCAGGCGGGCCATCTCCACCTGCATCTGCTTGGGGTCGCTCGCGTACTGCTCCTGCAGCTTTTTCTGCTTGGGGGCCAGCGCCGCCATGCGCTTGCCGAAGCGGCTCATGTTGATCTGGCTCTTGCGGGTGATGGGGTGCAGGATGGCCCGCACGGTGAAGACCAGCAGGATGATGGCGAGCGTCCAATCGCCGAGGATGCCGTGGACGAACTCGAGGTACCACAGCAGCGCGTTGGCCAGCCACTGGAACGTACACCACGCGAAGCACCAGCACCCGCCGAGGTTAAACACCACCAGGTCGCTGAGGCTCAGCACGCCGAAGGTCGGGTCCGCCTTGGCGCTGAGGTATTTCTTCGCCAGCGGGCCGGCGTACGCGGCGAACGAGAGGTCCAGATCGGTCCCCGGCGCGACGTTCGCCGAGGCGCTGTGCATTTCGATGACAAGGCGAGCGGTCGGCCCGAAGCCCACGGGTACGCCGTAGGTCTCGCTGGCGAGGGTGAAGCGCTGCGGGCGCGAGGCGCCGTCTGGCAGCAGGGGGTGGCAGGCGAAGGCGAAGTAGCGGCTGGTCTGGGCGATCCACACCAGGTCGCCCGAGCCCTTGAACTCCGCCGGGCGGGGGAAGAGCAGGGTGTTGCGGTCGGCGAGGTTCTGCGTGACCTCGTACTTCTTCTGAGCCGCCGCGACGGGCGTGCTGTGCGGCTCCAGCAGCGAGTCCGCCACCACAATGGACTGCGATGGATCGCGCGTCTGATCGTACAGGTACCCGTAGCGGACGCGCCGGGTGTCGAGCCGGTAGCCGAACATCTCCTCAATGATGTCGAGCGGGCCGTACTGCACCCACTGGACCTTGAGATCACGCCCGGACATGTTGACGAACGTCTGCCGGACCTCGACCTCGTACGAACCCGGCTTGAGCGTGTACGCACGCACGACGCGGGCCACGGTCGCGCCGCTCTCGTTCACGATGTCCGCCGAGAACTGCCCCGGCCCGGACTCGGTCCAGTAGTTCGTCTGCGCATCGCCGAAGAGGTCGATGGGCGTGCCGTCGATGATGACCGCACGGGCGGCAAGCGAGACGGTGGTGACCGTTTCGCCCGAGCGGCCCGGCGTGCCGATCTGCTGCTGCACGCGGAACCGCTGACCGCCAGCAATCTTGTCCTTCAGCGTCTCGAAGTGAGACGCGAGGGTGATGGTCTCGACGCCGGCGCCAAGCGTTGAGAAGGTGTACCGCGCCTGGTAGCCGCTCTCGGGGTTGGTATCGCCGATGGGCGACCACGCCGTGACGGGCACCGCGACCGCGCGGGCCCGCAGGCCGGTCATCGGGGCCGCGGGGGGCGCGACCGAAGTGGGGGCGGGAGTGGTGGCAGAGGCAGGGGTGGAGTCGGTCGCGGAGGTGGCCGAAGGCGCTTGGGCCTCGGGCGCGGCTCCAGCGTTCGCCTCACCGGCGGGCTTCGCGCCCTCGGGCTGGGCCTCGACACTCCCCGCGGGCGATGCCGCCACGTTGGGCAACACCGGTTTGGGCTTGCTGCTCTGGAACACCCCCCACACCGCGGCACCCGCGACAACGAGCGCGATCACAGGAACGACGATTCGGGCCAGCGTGTTCTTCTCGGCGGGCATGGAGGGGCGATCATTCCGGAAAAGGAACCGGCAACCGCCGGCATGGGGGAACCCCGCCCTCCATCAGGCCGGGACGCCCCGGGCGGGGCGACACAGGGGGGGCAACACAGGGGGGGAGGATCGTAACCGCCTCGCCCCACCCCGGCCCGCAACGAGCATCCTTCGGAATCCGACCGCCCGGCGTTCCGCCCCGGGCCCGATCGGCCCCCGGCTCTGGTCATGTCCCCGGCAGGTCGTCTGGCCGTTCCTCAATGATGTTCAGCCGCTCCCGGCAGTACACGCTCAGCACCCCCGGCTTCTCCTTCTCACGAGCCGCCTTGTGGCTGCCGTCGCACAACGGGAACGTGCGGCTGAGGCCGCAGGCGCACACCGAGATCATCTTCCCCGGCGGGAGGGTCGCGGGATCGATCTTGTACGAGGCGGTGGCTTCGAGACGGACAAGTCGGGCCATGGGGGGTCCTCGGAGTGCGTTGCGACGTGCGCGATGTGACTGAGAGAAAGCGCAGAATAGCACGGCCGTTTCCGGCCGTGCGCTGGGGTTTCATGCCTATGCACCGCAACCGCGTCAACGAGCGATCGCCGCGGTCATCGCGTCCAGCACGCCGACTTCCATGCCGGACTCACGGGCCCGCTGCATCGATTGCAGGGCGGCGTCGCGCTGGCCCAGGCCGTGCTGCAGGATCGCCACGCTCAGCCAAGCCTCGGGGCTGGGCGTGCGCGAGGCGTTCGCCACGGCGGTGTCGAGCATGCGCTGGTACACCGCCGTCCCGCCCACGCCCTCGGGGCTGGGTGGGCTGACGCTGAGGGAGCGCTCGGCCCGGTACGCCGCGGCGATCCACCGCGAACCCTCGACCGCGTTGCCACGCCCCAGTTCGACAAGGCCCAGGCCACGCTGCGCGAAGGCATCGTTGGCGTACGTGCCGAGATACCGCTGGTACAGCCGCGCGGCGTTCTCCAGATCACCGAGCCGCAGGTACGTCGTCCCAAGATCACGGTCCTGCGCTGACGCGATGACGGCGGGAACGGGAGCGGGTGGTACCGGCGCACTCACCGTCTGCACGATCACCGGGCGCTCGACCACCACCGGGCGCTCCACGTACAACGGCTCGGAGCGCACGATGACCGGCGCGGGCGGCGGGCAGTACGCGGGTGCGACCACGACGCGCGTCGGCGGGCAATGCACAACCGGGGGCGGGCAGTAGATTGGCGCGACATAGCGGGGCCGGTCGTCGCACCAGCCGCCGCGGTAGACGCCGCGCGTGCCGTAGAGAGCACCGTACGACAGGCTGCTGCCGTAGTTGCTGACTGAGAGGCTGAAGGAGGTGCGGCTCCCGCCGTGGTATCCGCGCCCGCCGCGGTCGTCGCACCGTTCGTTGTGCCGGTCGTAGTGGCGCGAGCGCGACCCTCGGTCATCGCACCGATCGCGCCCGCCCGCGATCGCCTCGGAGGGCGAGCCGGCCAGCAGCATCAAAGAAGGGATGAGAACGGACCCAGAACGAACGAGCGCCGAAACAACGCCGGACGACATGGTCGAATCTCCATGGGCCGCGCCCGCTCACACGCGCGCGCCGTGCCCGAGGATTATTGAACCGAAGCGCGGCGGGCGTGGTTGCATTCCGGGACACATGGCGTTGCCGGTCGGGCCGATTCAAACAGCGCGTGCGTTATCGCGACGCACGGTGGCGCGACGTTTCAAACGCCACAAGTCCCGCCAGCACCCCCGGACCAGGTGCATTATCCGGAGCCGCCACAGGGGTCTGCTGAAAGCTCCGATACCCGGACATGGCCTCGGATGTGTCGGATCAGCAGCGTAAGACGCCTTGCATCGGACACGCCAGCGTCCGACCGGGACGCCGCACGCCGCTCTGGCTCACATCTGTTCTGCTGCTTCTCCCGCTGGTCACGCTGGCGATTCCCCTGCTGCTGCTCGGTGGGGCAACGTTCGACGCGGTGGGCCGATTCAGGCTGGTGGTCTGGGTGCTGCTCGCCGGTTTGCTGCTCGCGTCTGTGGTCGCGCTTGTTTGGTCGCTGCGGCGGACAGCGCGGCGTGCGGCGGTGATGGCCAGTGACATCACGCGGAATCTCCGCGATCAGTCGGCCGAACTCGAGCGGCTCGCGATGGTGGTGCGCCGAACGAACAACGCGGCGATTGTGACCGATGCTCAGCGCCGAACAGTGTGGGTCAATGAAGGCTTCACAAGGCTGACGGGCTACACGCTGGATGAAGTCCGGGGCAAGACGCCCGGCTCCCTTCTTCAGTTCGAGAAGACCGACAGATCGGTGGTCGCGCGCATGGCCGAGCACGTCCGCCGCGGCGAGGGCTGCCGTGTCGAGATCCTGAATCGATCAAAGGCCGGGCGTGAGTACTGGCTTGATGTCGACATCCAGCCTCTCCACGATGATCAGGGCAACCTGACTGGCTTTATGGCCATCGAGGCCGATATCACGCACCTGGTTGAGGAGCGCAATCGTCTCACTTCGATGTTCGCCGCCATGGCCGAGGGGGTGGTGGTGCAGCGCGCGGACGGCGTGATTGTTGAAGCCAACCCCGCCGCCGAGCGCATCCTGGGGCTGAACCGAGACCAGTTGCTCGGGCGCACGTCGATGGACCCGCGGTGGCGGGCGTTCGAAGAGCGCGGCAACGACCTCGCCGGCGACAGGCACCCCATCTCCGTCACGCTCCGCACGGGCGCTCCGGTTCGGAACTTCGTGATGGGTGTACACACGCCCACCGGGGAGAAGCGCTGGATCTCGGTCAGCACCGAGGCGGTGCGCAGCGCCGATGGCACGGTGACCTCCGCCGTCGCGAGCTTCACGGATATCACCGCGTCGCGTCGCAACGAGGAGCGTCTCGACCTCACAATCCGCGGCGCGGGCCTGGGTACGTGGGACTGGAACGTGCAGACCGGAGACGTGGTCTTCAACGCGCAATGGGCGCGCATGCTGGGATACGAGCCGGAAGAGATCGAGCCCAGTGTGAAGTCGTGGGAAAGACTGGCTCACCCGGACGATCTGCCGCGTGCCGCCGAGGAGCTCAAGGCGCACTTCGATGGGCGCACCAGCGAGTACCGCTGCGAGCACCGCCTGCTTCGGAAGGACGGCTCATGGTGCTGGGTACTCGACGCCGGCTGTGTGATGGAGCGAGGCGAGGGAGGCAAGCCGCTGCGAATGGCCGGCATCCATCTTGATATCACCCAGGCCAAGGCCCTCGAACACGACCTTGCGCAGGCTCTCGAGAAGGCCCGTGCCGCCACCCAGGCTAAGAGCGACTTCCTGGCCAACATGAGCCACGAGATCCGTACCCCCATGACCGCCATCATGGGCTACACCGATCTCCTTCACGACGACGGCGACCTGTCGTGCGCCCCCGATCGGCGCATCCAGTACATCAACACCATCAAGCGCAACGGCGAGCACCAGCTCTCCATCGTCAACGACAACCTCGACAACGCCAAGATCGAGGCCGGGAAGAT
>CAYZFW010000010.1:0-3984 GCA_964477615.1 uncultured Phycisphaeraceae bacterium
GGTGGGAAGTGACGCGGCGACCTCGAAGTATGGCTCCGCGGCGTTCAGGGTGCTTGTCTGGTTCAATGGTGCGAGGCGGATGGGGCCGCCGGCGTGGTCGGCGAGGGCCTCGTGCGCCAGCGTCGTTCGGCCAGCGGGGGCGGGAGTGTGGACCGTAACGGGCTGTTCATGCGCTGGGACGCCGCGGGGCCGGAGGGTCGCGGGGAGCGCCGCAAGATTGGTGCCCTGGGAGGTGAGCAGGGCGGCGGAGCGCTGGTCGGCGGCGCAGCGGATCGTCGGTACGGCAGTGTCGCGGATGGTGCCGAGGCGCTGGCCGCGGCGGACGAAGGCACCGAGTTTGAGCGCGTCGTCATCGGGGGACCACACCGCGGGAAACTCGGGGGTGACTCGGAGCGAAGCCACGCGGCGGTTCAGGTCTTTCACGGTGGCAGACATGAGATCGGCCTTCTCGCGTTCTTCGCGGGCGCGGACGGGGTCTTCGACGGTGGCGCGCGTGAGGCGGACGTCGGCTGCGGCGGCGCGGGAACGGGCCATTGCGGCCTCGGTGGTCAGAGCGTCGTTGGTGAGGGTGACCGCGGGCTGATCGGGCTCGAGATGTGTGCCGTCTGGCGCAAAGGCCGCGACGAAGCCGTCCTCGGTGGCGAAGACGCCGGCTTCGCGGACCGGCTCGACGATGCCTTCGAGGCGCACGCGGTCGGGGACGGGGACGAGCGCGATGAGGACGAACACGCAGGCGGCGAAGGCAAGGGTGGTCCACGCCGCGAGGGAGCGGGACTTCTCGAGGCGCGGGCTGGAGGCGATGAAGGTGATGAGTTTGGAGATGGGGACGGCGGCCTGGGCGATCAGGATGAACACGCCGATGAGTGCGCCGGCGAGGAGCCAGTGGTCCATGACGAACAGGACGATGGCGGCGAAGACGATCCATCGGTAGACACCGGAGGCGATGTGGTACACGGCGAGCCACGCGCCCTCGCGGCGGGAGTGCGCGGGGGAGACACTCTCACGCACGCGCCAGATGAACCGCTGCACGAGGTGGTTGAAGTGGTCGCGGGCGCGGGAGGCGAGGTTGGGGGTTTCGAGGAGATCGGCGAGGATGAAGTAGCCGTCGTACTTCATCAGGGGGTTGGCGTTGAAGACGAGCGTGGACACGCCGGCGATGAACATGAGGTTGTACGACACGGCGTGGGCGATGGTGCCCTCGGCGGTGCGGGACCAGACGACGGCGGCGAGGGCAGCCAGGGCGAGCTCGGCGTACATGCCCGCCGCGCCGATCCACGCGCGGGCCCACTTGCTGCGCACGGCCCAGGCGCTGGTGGCGTCGACGTAGGGCGCGGGCATGAAGACCAGCAGCAGCACACCCATGCTGTGGACGGGTCCTTCGAGCCCCTCGCGCTTCGAGAACCACTTGCAGGCCACGGCGTGGCCGAGTTCGTGGACGACCTTTGCGAGAATGAACGAGGCGTAGAGCCAGGGGAGGTTGGCGGCGGAGAGCACGCCGCCGACGCCCGAGAGGAGTTCGTTGGGGCGTTCGAGCGCGTGGACGACGCCGAGAATGATGAGGCCGAGCCATGCCGCGAGGCCGTACCAGGTGAAGGCTCGGCCCAGCAGGGGGGAAGCGATGGTGACGGCGCGGTCGGGGTCGAGGAGCGGGATGCGGATGGAGAGGGCCGAGGCGAGGGTGCCCTTGAGTTCGCGGCCTTTGCGGGCGCGGTAGCGGCGGAAGAGGGCTCGGGCGTCTTCGGGGAGGTCGCCCTGCAGGAGATTGGCGGCGCCGAGTTGACCGAGAAGGGTGACGGCTTCGGGCTGCGTGGGTGCGTCGTCGCCGAGGGAATCGGCGGCGAGTTTCCAGGCCTGAGCGACGGTGCGGGTGCCGTCGAGGAGGGCGACGAAGCGGTAGGCGGAGTGGTTGAGGCGGAAGAACGCGCCGGGGCCGCCGGCTTTACCGGCGCGGCCGGCGGCGAGGGGATCGTCGAGGATGTGCCACGTCTCGCCGCGGAAGTGACGGCGGAGGGCGAGGACGCCGGGGCGGAGCCGGGGGGTGAGGTGCTCGACGCGGTGCCAGGAGTCGGAGTATGTGGGGCGACGGGGCTGCACGCGTTGGCTACCACCAGAGTTTCATTCGGAGCCAGTCGGTGGCGCCGCGGGTCCATCCGTGCATGAGCGAGGCACGGCCGGTGGTGACGGCGGCGACACCCTCCATGCCGGGGCGGAGCCAGTCGGGGGCCGTGCCGGTGATCTTCCCGCGGACTTTCACGGCGTTCTGCGCGCTTACGACTTCGAGGGCCGGGGCGATGTGCTCGATCACAGCTTCGATGCGGTGGTCGGGGCGGCCGGTTGGGGTGAGTGTTGCGGGCTGACCTACGGCGAGGTCAGCGGCGCGGTTCTCGGGGACGGCGATGGTGGCGGTGAGGCCCGAAGCGGAGGCGATCTCGAAGAGGGTGTCGCCGGTGCTGACGGCGGCGCCGCGGAGACGCTCGATGTCGCCGGAGGTGACGACGCCGTCGATGGGGGCGATGAGTGTGGCTTTGGCGAGGCGGGATTCGAGGAGTTTGACCCGGGCGTCGGCTTCGGCGGCCTGGGCTTCGAAGAGGCGGGACTCGGCGATGGACCCGATGGACGCGTTGCCCGAGGCGGGCGCGGCGCGGGCGGCCTCGGCCTGGCGGGTGAGGGCATCGCGCTGGGCCCGGGCCTCGGCAAGGTGGAGTGCCAGGTCGGTGGTATCGAGAGTGGCGAGGACTGTGGTGCCGGCTTTCACTGCGTCGCCAACTTTGGCGCTGACGCTCGCCAGCGTGCCCTCGAATGGTGCGGCGACGACGCGTCGCTCGGCGGGCTCGGCGACGAAGGTGCCGCGGGCTTTGAGGTCGGTGGGGATGATGAAGAGGGAGCCGAACGCCAGGCACGCGGCGAGGGCGGCGAGTTTCCACATCATGCCCTTGGGCGATGCCGCAGCGGCGGCGGTGCGGCGAGCGCGGAGGGTTACGCGGCGCGGGAGCCAGGCGTCGCGCTCTTCGAGCTCCACCAGACGCGGCGTGGCGAGATCAAGAACCGCGCGCAGCCACGCGGATTCGCTCGCAGTCAGCGGCGCGGCAGGGCCACGCTCAATGGTGAGTGCGCCCCGCGGCGTGGTGTCGGTGGGGGTGCGGAGGACCATCGCCACGGCGGCGGAAGGGCCGTGCTTTCGGGCGAGTTCGGAGAGGTCGCGCGCGATGAACGGGGCATCGGGCTCGTGCGGGAACGCCGTGTCGCAGTCCTGGTCGGCCGCCTCGTCCATGGCGGCCTCGATCTCGCGGACCAGCGCGCTGGCGGGCACGAAGCGTTCGGTGTGGCTGAAGGCGACAGCCCGGACGGAGCGGCCCCGGGAGAGGCCCAGCGCGACACGCGTCGCCTTCAGGCGCGAGGCGATCTCGTTCACCAGCACCATCGACGCGGCGGTGAAGGTGGGTTGGGCGTTGAGCTGGGCCAGCAGTTCGAAGGCTGAGCGGAGCGCGGCTTCGCGCTGGCCGGTCGCTGAGAGGGACAGGCGGGCACCGACGAGACCGGCGAGGGGAGCGGCGTCGATGAGGCGCTCGCGGGCGTGGTCGACTTCAACGGGATCGATGGAGTCGACCACAAAGGCGAGGACGAGTGATTGGACGCCGGGGATGCCCGAGGTGGCGGCGGGGCCCATGGGGATGACGACGGCGGAGCGTTCGGCATCGATGAGGCCGGCGACGGGCTGGCGGTGTTCCAGGGCAGACTCGATGCCGGGGCGCGTCAGATCGAGCCAAGCGGGTGTGGTGGATCGATCGGGGGATTCGGTTGAGAAGGCGTGGGCGAGGAGGTCGAGTTCGCCCTGACCCAGGTGGGCGAGCATCGCGCCCGCCGAGGCGTGGCCCAGGCGCATCTGTGCGAGGAGGACGCGGCGTGCGAGTTCCTCGGCGGGGCCTTCGAAAGCGGCGAGGTCGGCGCGGGGGTCGGCTGGGGATCCCGGGAGGGTTTCGGTGC
>CAYZFW010000010.1:3994-13461 GCA_964477615.1 uncultured Phycisphaeraceae bacterium
GAGCGCTGCGTCACGATTGGGAGCGTACACACGCCGGGAATGGGGCGGAAGGGGTATGGTGGGTGGTCTGTTGGCCGGAGTCTCTTGCGGAGAAGGGTGGTTCACGATGCGGACGGCGAAGATGAATCGGGTCGGAGCGGCGGTTGCGGGGTGGCTCGTCGCAGCGTCAACCGCGTGGTGCGGGCACATCGGGGTCGTGACGGCGGAAGTCGACGCGCGACTGGCGTTCACTGTCGCCGGCGCGGTGAAGACGGTGCATGTGAAACCCGGCGACCGGGTGGATCCGGGCGCGGTGCTGGTGGAACTGGAGGACAGCGTGGGGCTGGCGCAGATCGAGGTGTACCGGCTGCGGGCCGCGAGCACGCTCTCGACCGAGGCGGCGGAGAAGCAGTGGAAACTCGCGCAGGTGGAGGAGGGGCTGGTCAAAGAGGCGATGAGCAAGGGGTCGGCGGGGCAGTTCGAGGTGGACCGGGCCACGCTGAAGTCGCAACTGGCTCACCTGGAGTTTCAGAAGGCGCAGCAGGACCGGCGCGAGGCGGAGCTGGCGCTGAAGCAGGCCGAGGCGGCGCACGCGCTGCGGACGCTCCGAGCACCCGAAGGAGGCGTGGTTGAGGAAGTTGCCGTGCGAGCGGGGGAGAGCGCCGACCCGAGCCGCCCGGTGGTGCGGGTGGTGTCGGTCGACCTGCTGCGCGTGGAAGTGAACCCGCCGGTGGATGAGACGGCGGGGCTGATGGTTGGTGGTGAGGCGACGGTGGAGTTCGGGGCTGGCGCTTCGGGGGAGCGCGTCACGGCTGGGGCGACGATTTCCTCGATCGCCGCCGTGGCGGATGCGCGGAGCCAGACGCGGCTGGTGCGGCTGTCGCTGAAGAACCCTGGCAACTTGCCTGCGGGGGTGCAGGTGCGGGTGGAGTTTGTTCGCGGCGTGGCGGGTGAATCGGCCGCGCCGTGAGTGGGATTGCGCGGCTTCAGCCATGTGTAGCCGATGTGTTTGTGGTCTGGTCGGTGTCCGTGATTGTCACGGGCGGGGTTCGCGTGATTTTGGCTTGACGCGGCGGGTGTGCGGCGGATGATGGTGATGTGGCGGCGACTTGCCGCCGGAGTTTCACCGGATCGCGGCGACGCACAGGGCCGCTTCCGGGATGCACAGGTCTGTCGTACATCAGAGGAGAGATCGAGATGTCAACGAAGCAGGTGTCGTCGGCGCTGGTTGCGGCGCTGGGGATCGTGGCGCTGGCGGACGCCGCGAGCGCGAACATGATCGTGAACGGGGACTTCAGCGCGGGCTACGCGTTCTTTGGGTCCGACTATTTCTTCGTCGGGGAAGACCTTGACCCGGTTTCCGGCTCCGGAGGGAGTTTCGACCTCACCGACGCCGGGACGTTTGTGGTCACCGCCGACGCGAGCAACTGGCATCCGAACTACGACTCCATTGGCGACCACACCACGGGCGATGGCAAGATGCTCGTGGCCAACGGGACCCCGGATTCGAACGCGTCGGTGTGGCGGCAGTTCATCAACGTGGACGCCGGGCCGCGTGGCGGTGAGCTGTTCTACACGTTGACCTTCTGGGCGCGAACGGTGTTCCCCTCCAGCCCGCCCACGCTGCAGGTGCAGGTGGACGGCGAAGCGGTGGGCACGGTGAAGGTGCCCGAGAGCAATCTGACGTGGACGGAGTTCACGCTTGATTTCAACTGGGTGCCGCCGGTGGGCCTTCGTGGAAATGGGTTCATGCTGTCACTTGTGAACCTCAACACGGAAGAGTTCGGGAACGACTTTGCGATCGATGACCTGGTGCTCGTGCCGGGTTCGGGTGTCGGGACGGCGATCATGGTCGGGGCTGCTGCGCTGGGCGCACGGCGCCGGCGCCTCTGAGCACAACGGATTCCTACGACGCCGCGGGCGCTGTGCTCTGAGGACGCAGCGCCCGCGGCGTGCTTGTTCCGGCGGGGGCGGGTCAAGTGCACGGCGCTGCTGCAGGCAGCAGCATCGTGGCACGGGAACCGGCCGGGCGTGCTATGTGGATTCCGCGAGCCTGAGAAGCGCGGCTTCGTGGACGCGGTAGACGGTCCACTCGTCCATCGGCTCGGCGCCGAGTGACTTGTAGAAGTCGATGGCGGGGGTGTTCCAATCGAGGACGCTCCACTGGAAGCGGCCGCAGCCGCGTGCGACGGCGAGGCGTGCGAGGTGCTTGAGCAGGGCCTTGCCCAGGCCGACGCCGCGGGCCTGGGGGCGGACGAAGAGGTCTTCGAGGTAGATGCCGGGGCGCCCGGTCCAGGTCGAGAAGTTGTGGAAGAAGAGAGCGAAGCCCTGGGGGACGGCGTCGACTTCGCCGATGACGCACTCGGCGATGCCGGCACCGGGGCCACCCTCGGGGGCGGGCGCACGGGGGTCGGCGAAGAGGGCGCGGTGCATCTGAGCGGCGGTGGCCACGGCGGCATCGGGCTCACGCTCGTACTCCGCGAGCTCGCGCACGAGCTCGAGGATGAGCGGGATATCGGCGGGGGTCGCGGGGCGGAGGGAGAGGGTGGGCATCGGGGGAAAAGAGGCACGGAGGCACGGAGCCACTTAGGCACGGAGTGGGGAAGTGCTCAGCGTGGGATGAGGACGAGGATGGCTTTGAGCGGGCGGCGGAGTGTGGCGGGGGCTTCGGTGTTTGCCTGTGCTTTCGGCGTGGGATCGACGGCCATCATGGCCTCGCCGATGGTGCGCGGCGGGCTGATCTCAGGGCCCGCGGTGGTTGGCTGCGCTGCGCCCTGGGCGGCTTGATCCCGTTCGCGCCGGCGGGTGCGCTCGTCTTTCCATTCAACGCCGGGCGACTCGGGCGCGAGCACATAGACGGAGCCGGGTTCGAGGGCCGCGTCGATGGACGTTGAGCCGAAGATGCGCCCTTCTTCGACGACGGATGTCGGGCCGGCGTTCTTGAGGCGCAGGGCCGCAATAGCGTCGTCGCGCGAGGCGGTCTGGAGTTGCACGGCGGCCTCGAGGCGGAGAACCTCGGAGGTGCCGGGGCTTGCGCTCGCGGCGGTCCAGGCGCGGCCGATGACGCGGAGCACACCGGGGGGGACACGCTCGGGCACGCCGTCGATCAGAAGGACGGGGTCGAGCGGCTTTGCCGGGGATGCAGAGTCTTTTGAGCGGGGCGCGGATACAGGGAAGAGGCGGAGACCGGTGAAGAGGGGCTTCCACTCGGTGACGCCGCCGAACCAGGTGCGTTCGAGGGTGCGGACGGTGGGGAGACGGGCCTGGAGATCGGGGAGTTTGGCGAGGGGGATGCGGACGAGGCGGACGCCGTTGTCGATGAGGGCACGGGCACGATCGGGGGGGAGCGGCGCGGCACCGTCGGCGAGATCGAAGAGGGCGGCCCCCACGGCGCCGCCGGTGTCGTCGGTGATCCACCACTGGACTTCGAGGCCGGAGCGGACGCGGTCGACCAGCGGGAAGGCGTAGGGCGTGGTGGTGTCGGTGCCGGTGGGGTTCGCGGCGGGGGCGGAAGCGGAGAAGGGCGGCGCTTCGGTGTTTGCGGGTGTGCGCGGGGTCGTGGACTTGCAGGCGGAGATGAGCAGCGCGCCGGCAATCAACGCCGCGTGTGGGGAACGAAATGCGCGATGGTCGCGGGGCATGGGCATGGGGCTTCGTTCACGACAACCCTTTCAGGGTTGTGCTCTTTCCGCGCGGGTGCTCCGGGGGTGTCGCGTTGCTCCACCCCCGGCTACTGGCGTGCAGGCCTTCGGCCTGTGGGATCGGAGGTGGTTTGATTCGGAAACGCCGGGAAAGTTCCTACGCCGGCTCGAACTCGTTGATGCGGTCGATGAGGCGGCGGATGAGGCCGATGTTGCGGCGGGTGTGGGTGAAGGCCAGGCGAGGGAGTTCGAGGAAGTCGGACTCGGCCTCGTACGGGCCGCGCTGGACGATGGTGCCGGTGCGGAGCAGAAGTGCGAACTCGCTGGAGAGGCGTTCGACATCGCTGGGGCGGAGGGGGCGCTTCATGCGGATGACCAGGTCGTCGCGGACGTAGCGGGCGGAGTGGTAGTTGCGGTAGAAGCGCTTGATGTGCTTCACGGCGTCGGCGGGGTCTTTGGCGATGTAGTAGAGGTTCAGGTCTTCGGCACTGATGAACTTCTTGGCGAGTAGGTCCTCGCGGACGTAGCGATCCCAGCCCTTCCAGTAGTCGCCGCCCGGCCCTTCGAGGAAGACGATGGGGAGCATCGCGCCCTTGCCGGTCTGGGTGAGGGTGAGGCTCTCGAAGGTCTCGTCCTGGGTGCCGAAGCCGCCGGGGAAGCAGACGACGGCGTCGCACTGGCTGACGAACATCAGTTTGCGGGTGAAGAAGTAGCGGAAGGTGACGAGCTTGCTGTCGCCCTTGATGACGGTGTTGGCGTTGGTCTCGAAGGGGAGACGGATGGAGAGGCCGAAGCTGGACTCCTTGCCGGGGCCTTCGTGCCCGGCCTTCATGATGCCGTCGCCCGCGCCGGTGATCACGCCCCAGCCTTCGTTCGCCATCATGCGGCTGAACTCGACGCAGGAGGTGTAGTCGGGGTGGTCGGGGGGAGTGCGCGCCGAGCCGAAAATGGTGACCTTCTGGCTGTCCTTGTGCTGGGCGAAGACGTTGTAGGCGTAGCGGAGCTCCTTCAGCGCGATCGACATCAGCTTGAGTTCCCCGGTGTCGCGGTCGTCGGTGACGAGTTTGAGGCCGGTGAGGACGAGGTCCTTGACGAGGTCGAAGTCGAGCGTGCCGCGCTCGCCGCCGCACTCTGAGACGAGGCTGGCGACGCGCTCCTGGAATGCTGGGTCGTCGACGCGGCGCGCGGGGCGGGCCTCGGGGCGCGGGCTGGGTGGGACCGGCGCGTCGCTGGGGGGGATCAGCGCAGGGCGGTGCTCGGGGAAGCGGGCGGGGTTGCTGTCGTGCGGCCCGTGCTGCGAACGGTCTGGGTGGAAGTCGGGGGTGCTGGTCATTGTTCCGGCCAGCGCTCGGGCTGGTCCGAGGACGGCTCGGGCCTTTCGTCGCGCTTTTTCTTGCTGAACATCTGCTCGAGCATCTGGCGCGTGGACGACAGCTGCTCGTACTTGAGTTGGGGATCGGAAAGGGTACCCGAGACGGTGGTGGTCACGAGTTCATCGCGCAGGCCCTCCAGAAGGTCGGTCAGGAGGGGGATGCGGTCGAGGCTGCGGGTGACGAATCGCATATCGACACCGAGGCCCGGCCAGGTGACGGTGCCGCGGCCGTCGATGGCGAGGCTCTTGCTCTGGAGGGTGAACTCGTCGAAACGGAGGGTCTCGCCCTGGATATAGAAATCGGCGTACCCGAAGCCGACGCGTTCGTTCACGGGGGGCTGGAGGTTGCTGAGACGGAGGATTGGGACGACGGCGGGCATGTTGAGCACCTCGCCGTCCTGGACGCGGAGCAGCCCACGCCCGCGGCGCGAAGAGGTCTTGCCTAGCAGGCCGGCGACGGAGAAGGAACCGTCGAGACGGCCGCGGTCGACTGGCGGGTTGTCAGCTGGCCCGTCGTTGGCGTTGCGACCGGGTTTCGGATCGACGGCTCCCTTGGGCAGCAGGTCGGCGAGGAGTTCGCCGAAGCGGACATTGGACAGATCCGCCGCGAACTCGAACGGTCGATCGGCTCCGGCACGACTCGGTGTCGACGAGCCCAAGGAGCCGCGAGCACTGAGATGACCGCCGTGGCACATGGCGCTGAAGCGGGGGACGCGGACCTCGCCGGTGTTGGCGTCGGCGATGACGCGCGCGGTGCCGCCGGACATGTGGACGCCCGCGAGGGTGAACGACTTGGCGGCGATATCGAGCGAGACGGAGGTGCCGCGGCGCGGGTTGGTCTGGCTGCTCGCGGGCTCATTGGCGGGCCCCGCGACGACGTTCACCGAGCCTTCGGCGTCGGCGATGGGGACGACGGGCTTGAGTGTCACGCCACGCAGTCCGACGGTGCCACTGAACGTGGTGCCGAGGGAGGGCGAGAGTTTGATGACGGCGTCGCGCATCTCGAAGGCGCCGGTCTCGCCGAGTTCGACGCTGGACATGGCCTCTTCCACGGCAGCGGGGAGCGCGGCACGGAGGTCTTTGGCGATGGCGTCGCCGCCGAGGCTGAGGGTGAGGTCGAGGGCGAGGTCGTCGGCTGCGGAGCCGGGGATGTTCTCGTAGCGGCCATTGGCGGTGGCCCACCAGGTTGGGGCTTTGGCGGTGAGGTTGTCGAAGCGTCCACCTGCGGGGTCGAACCAGAATCGTCCGGAGCACTCGGGCAGGTTGATGCGGACGCCGCGGCGTGTGAGGGCGATGCTCCGGGGTTCGATCCAGCCGGTGCTCTCACGCACGCCGGGGGACTTGATGTTGCGCGTGTGGGTGACTTCGGCATCGAAGACGCCGACGGGCTGGGTGTCGTTGATGAACTTCTCTTCGTCGCTGCCGGGCATGGAGGCGAGGGAGCGGACGAGCGGGGACTCGAACCGGGCCTCTCGGGCGTGGAGGTGGAGCGTGGTGGGGGCTTGGTCAGAGAGAGCAAGCGAGCCATCGATTGAGGCCCTGGTGTGCGGGCGGGCGGGGTCGGCGGCGGGAGCGGTGAGCTTGAAATCGACAAAGCTCACGGCGTCGGCGGTGACGCCGACGAGCCCGGATGCGGAATCGACGGCGAAGCGTCCGCCGGGTGCTTGGAATGACCCGCTCTCAAGTCCTTCCAGACGGATGAGGGCCGCGGTGCCTTCGGCGCCGCCGCTATCGGCGATGACCACTTCGCCTTCGGCGCATCCGGTGGGGAGTCGTTCGGCGCGGAGACTGGCGACGCGCTTGGCGGCGGTGTGCGAACCTGGGGCGATCAGGTTCTCGATCGGAAGCGAGAGATCGATGGCGGGCGAGGAGACGGTGCCGAAGAGGGTGGTTGGGTCGTCGCCGCCGTACCACGCGTGGGCACTGAGGGTGAATGGCACGGCGTCGATGAGGCCTCGGAGGTAGGGGACTTCGACTGCACCGTCGAAGACGGAGATCCCGCCGTGGATGTTGGTGAGTTCGAGTTCGCCGCCTGTGGGGCGTGCGGTGAGGCCGGAGGCGGCGAGATCGACGCGGTAGGAGGCGGATTCGGGGTCGTTTGGATCGCGGCGCACGACGGCGTATCCGTCGAGGGTGCCGGTGAAGTTGAGGTCGCGGACGAGTTTGCGTGCGGTGACGCCGCGGGCGGTGGTTGGGTCGGGGAGAGCGCGGACGAAGATGGGGTCGATGGGGAGATCTGTGGCGCGGATATCGACCCAGGGTTGGATGCCGCCGCCGTCGGGGTAATCGACACCTCCGGTGACGGTGCCTGAGCCGCCGGTGGGCGTAGAGACGGTGATGGGCTTGAAGGTGGTGCGTGAGCCGCCGAGCTGGAGGTCGAGGTTGCGTGCGATGAGCGGCAGAGGGAAGGCGCGCATCATGATGCCGATGCGTGGGGCGGTGAGGTGGACGTCGGCCTTGGTCTCGGTGTCGGCGCCGAGTTCTCGGGTGACGTTGATCTCCATCTGCGCGAGCCCGCCCAGGTCGAAGACGGGGATGTCGGCGATCTCCTTTTCGAGGCGTGCGGCCTCGCTGTTCATGTCGGCCATGCGTCCGGGCCCGCCGCCGAAGCGTTCGCCCATGGCGAGGTTGGTGCGGAGTTCGATGAGGCGCTTCTCGCGGTCCTGCTTGTCCTGGGTGCTTTGGATCAGTTTCTCGCGCCGGAAGGCGTCGTAGGCGCTCGTGTCGGCGAGGGCGTCGTAGACGATGCGGCGCTTCTCGGGGAGGGCTTCGCGGAAGAGCGAATCGACCGGGACATCGACGACGGTGACGAGGACCTTGGCGGCGGCGGTCTCATCGGGCGGGCTGATGACGCCGCTGGCCAGGAGTTTGGCGCCGTTGGGGTTGGAGCCCTTGATGTTCAGCAGTTCGACTTTCGTCGCGTCAAACTCGACGACGCCGGAGAGCTGGCTGATGGGGTAGGCGAAGAGCTCGTGGGCGGCGGTGCCGTTCTTGAACTTGAGCGAGCCGGCGACACGGATCTCGCCTGGTTCGCCCGCGGGGGTGGGCGGCTCGCGCCGGAGTTTCACGACGCCCTCGGCCTCCATCGTCGGCCCGCCGAGGCGCTGGAAGAGGAATCGGACGAACGGCGGCGCGAAGGGCAGGAGCATGGGGCGCTTCTGCACGAGGAAGCCGCGGGATTCGAGGTCGCACACGAGGGCGGAGTTGAGTTCGCGCCCGTCGGTCTTGAGGCGGACGACGAGGGGGAAGTCTTCGATGTTGCCGTTGAGCTCGGCCTCGATGCCGCGTCCGGTGAGGGCGATCTTCCCGGTGACGCCCTGCATGGCCATGAGCTTGCGTTCGCCCTGGGCGCCGGGGATGGGGTCGCCATTGGCGTCGAGGTCGGGCTCGGTGGGGATGGGGATGTTCATGGTGACGCCGACGACGTCGAAGGACATGCGGAGCCCTTGGCGCGCGTCGAAGCCGAACTTGACGGTGGGGATCTCGCCGGCGAGGCGGAGGTCGCCCCAGACCTCGTTGAACCATGTGGGGGCCTGACGCCGGCCGATCTCGGCGAGGTCGACGTTGGTGAGTGTGAGGTCGGCGGAGGCGGGGTTGAGTTCCAGCGCGCCCTGGACGCGCATCTTTGGTGATGTGATCGCCGAGCCCAGGCCGGGACGCTTGGCACCCCGGAGCGGGTCGGCGGTTTGCGAGATCGAGGATCCCTCGGGGCGCTCCTCCGAGAAATCGACGAGGTAGCGGCTTGGTGAATCAGGGTCGGGCTTGATGGTGCCCGAGACGCGGAGGCTGGTGAGCTCCTTGTATGTCGCGGGTGGCCCGGCGTCGTGCTCACCCAGTTCGATGCTCGCGCCAGCGACGCGGAGTTCGGGCAGGCGGGTGATCGTCGGGGATGCCGCGGGGGTGCTGGCGGCGATGTGATCGATGACTTCCTTGATGTTGAGCTTGAGGTCCTTGTCCTGGCTGATGCGGATGACAGGGCGGACGAGAACGACGCGGGAGAGTTCGAGCCGGCCGCGCCACAGGGCGGACCAGTCGAGTGCGACGCGGAGCTCGTCGGCCTTGACGAACTGGGACGCGAGGTCGGCCATGCCGGGCCGGGGGTTGCGGAGCTCGGGGCCTTGGATAACGAGTTCTCCGCCGCGGTCGATAGTGGTTCGACCGGCGATGATCCTGGCACCGACGAGGGCTTCGAGCCTCGGCACCACGAGCACCCGGAGCAGGCCCGACTGCGTGATGAGGATGAGCAGTGCGGTGAACAGCCCCATCGCCACCAGGAAGAAGCGGAAGAGGTGGCGCGGGCGTCCGGCGCGAGGCTTGCGGGCTTTGGGCGGGGGCACGCCGGGGGCGCGCTCGGGGGTGCCGGGCTTGCGCAGGGGTTCAGGGGCTTGGGTGGCGTCGGCCTTGCGCATGTGGTTTGAGGCGGCGGGCGTGTCCTTGGTGAAGGATACCGCCAGCGGCGCGGCGCCCTGTGCCTC
>CAYZFW010000010.1:13561-16462 GCA_964477615.1 uncultured Phycisphaeraceae bacterium
GCCGGAGGGTTCGAGCGCGATGCCGAGCGTTTCGAGAAAATCGGCATACGCGGGGAGCCGTTCCACCGCCAGGGGCGAGGCCCCTACCGCCGCGGGCACGAGCATGCGCTGGGATTCCAGCCGGCCTGCCCCGTCCCCGTTGGCGACGCGGGCGCGGAGTTTCTCGTACATCACGCGCTCGTGCAGTGCGTGCTGGTCGATGATGACGACGCCCTGTTCGTCCTGCGTCACGAGGTAACTGTTGTGGACCTGCAGCACGCGCTCGGCGGGGACCGGGGCAGCGAGGCTCGGCGTGAGCGGGGCCGTATCGGGGTTGCCGCCGCGTTCCGGCACGGCGGAGAACACGCCGGGCGCAGGATCGAACCCGTGCGTGCCCGCCTGTACAGAGCGTCGGACGCCTTCATACTCAAAGCGGCCGCCCGCCTGCGCGGGGACACGGCGTGAGAAGTAGTCCACAAACGCCGAGGCGGACGCGGGGTTGCTGCGTGCGGCGTCACCGGCGATGCCCAGCGTGTGGGCCGGGCCGATGGGGGTCAGCGGCAGCGCGGGCGCTCCGGGCATGGAACCGCCGTGCCCCCCGCCCCCCCCGCCACCAACCATGGGCGTGAGGTCGGCAGCACGCAGGGCGTCGCGCACGGCGCGGTAGACCACCTGGTGGATGAGCGAGGAATCACGGAATCGCACCTCGGCCTTGGCGGGGTGGACGTTGACATCGACCGCGCCGGGGTCCATGACGAGTTGCAGCACCGCCGAGGGATGCTTGCCCGGCTCGATGAGGCCGCGGTAGGCCTCCTTGAGCGCGTGCTGGATGGTCTTGTCGCGGATGGGGCGACCGTTGACGAACACATGCTGCCAGCGCGGCGAGGGGCGCGCGACGGCGGGGAGTCCGACGAGGCCCCACAACGCCACGCCGCGGGCGTCGTCGAACGTGTCGGCGGAGCAGGTGAGGTACTGGCTCTCCATCTCCGCACCCAGCAGCGCGAGGGTGCGCTCGCGGGGCGATTGGCCGGGCGGGAGGTCGATGGTCTGCCGCCCGTCGATCTTCAGCGTGAAACCGATCTCGGGGTGCGCCATCGCGAGATCGCGCACGATCTCCGTCGCGTGGCCCTGTTCGGTGGCGGGGGTCTTCAGGAACTTCCGTCGTGCGGGGGTGTTGAAGAAGAGATTCCGCACACTGACGCTCGTGCCCACGCCGCCGGCCTCGGGGCGCACCTCTGACAGCGCGACACCCTCGCAGTCGAGACGCGAGGCGCCGACATCAAGGGCGGTGCGGGAGCGGATGCTGAGGCGGGACACCGACGCGATGGAGGCGAGCGCCTCGCCGCGGAACCCCATGGTGGTCACGCGGTCAAGGTCGTCGGCGGACCTCACCTTACTGGTGGCGTGCGGCGCGACCATGAGGGCGAGTTGTGCGGGCGGGACACCGTGGCCGTCGTCGGTGACCCGGACGAGTTCGACGCCGCCCTGTTCGAGTTCGACGGTGATGCGGGACGCCCCTGCGTCGATGGCGTTGTCGATGAGTTCCTTGACGACGGAGGCGGGGCGTTCGACGACCTCGCCCGCCGCGATCTGGTTGGCGACCAGCGGCGGGAGGACGCGGATTTCCGGGATGGCGGGGGGCGCGGCGCGCATCGGAGGGGAGTGTATTCGGCGTGGTTGTTCGGAAATCGGCACCCACCGGAGTCCTGATTCGCAGGGACCGCGTGTGCCCGAATGAGCACTGAAGCCCGAGGACGGACTTCAGTGGCACGGGTCACGCGTGTTTCTCCGCCCATGTCACGGGCATGCCGCGGCGTCCATGTACCATTTCAGTACGCCGCCCAGGGGCTTGATGCCCGCGATCGGCAGATCGGCCACCGCCGACCTGTTCGCCGCGAGTTCGGCGATCTTGGGCTTCTTGTTCTCGCCGCCCACCAGCACGCTGATGTACCGCGAAGCGTTGATGAGGGTGTAGGTCATGGTCACGCGGTCGGGGGGCGTCACCTTCGGGCCTTTGTTCAGCACGACCAGACGGTTCCTGGCTTCGATGGCGGGCGAGCCGGGGAAGAGGCTCGCGGTGTGGCCGTCGGGGCCCATGCCCAATAGGACGTAGTCGAGTCGGTCGTGCCCTTTCTCGCGCCAGGCGAGGCACTCGCGCAGGCTCGCTTCGTACAACTCGTCGGCGTTGTCCTCCATCGCGAGCATGGGGTGGACGTTCTTCTCGGGGATGTCGGCGTGGTCGGCGATGAGTTCCTTGATGTGCCGGAAGTTGCTCTTGTCGTCGCTGAACGGGACGCGCCGCTCGTCCACGATCCACAGGTGCGTGAACTTCCACGGCATGGCGCGGTACGCCGGGTCGATCATCAGGCGGCGGTACAGGGGCAGCGGCGTGCTGCCGCCCGAGAGGGCGAGATGGAAGTCGCCAAACTGGCGGACGCAGTTCTGGGCGTGGATGAACAGATCCGCGGCGAGGGCCGAGTGCAGGTCGTCCATGTCACACCGAACCACCACGGCGTCGGCGTGGGGGAGGGCGGGTGCCACGGGGTCGGGCTCGGGTTCGTAGGTGTGGTTCATGGGGTGCTCGGATGAGGCTACCGCATCGCGGGTGACGAGACGAAGACCGGGTTGATTGGGTTGTGTATGGGTATATCACTTTCCGAGCGCGCATCGGGTGTCCGCGAATCACGGCGTGTTGTCGGGCGGGGTGGGCTTGGGTATTTTTGTAGCGCGGCGGCCCGGAGTCGGGGCCCTCCGCCACCCCGGGACACCATTCGCCGCAACGATTTCGCCGTGGAAGCCAAGGAACCAACACCATGACGACCGCTGTCGCCCCCTCTCCATCGTCCGCCCCGAGACACACGCCGAGCGGGGGCGGTGACGCGGGCGCGACCCGATCAGCGCACGCTGGCGAGCGGAACCGTG
>CAYZFW010000011.1:0-15948 GCA_964477615.1 uncultured Phycisphaeraceae bacterium
CGGTGAGTTCGAGGTCCGCATTCCCTGGTCCTCGTTCGGTCTCCCCGGCCGACCCGCCCCCGGCGTCCAGGTCGGCCTCGTCGCCTTCACCACCCAGAACTTCGCCAACTCCGACGCCTACGACTCCGCCCCCGGCGTCGGCAACGGATCGTTCTTCGAGCAGATCGGCGACTGCCCCGGCGACCCCGACAACGGCACCGGCGGCCCCCTCCTCGGCGCCTGCGACGGCGGCTCATTCGGCGCCTCGCAGCCCGGCGCCAACTTCGTCAACTCCCTTACCTTCCAGCAGGTGTTCGTCGGCAACCTCGACGAGGTCGACACCATCGCCGCCCACTTCCGCTTCACCCCCACCCCCCTCTGCCCCGGCGACATTAACGGCGACGGCACCAC
Organism: uncultured Phycisphaeraceae bacterium; assembly: GCA_964477615.1. GTDB lineage: Bacteria > Planctomycetota > Phycisphaerae > Phycisphaerales > UBA1924 > JAFLCM01. Next base: position 391 of record CAYZFW010000011.1, read on the forward strand.
CAACACCATCGACCTCGTCATCTTCCTCGGCGTCTTCGGCACCAACGTCCCGCCCAACACCAGCGGCGACAGCGACTGCAACGGCGTCATCAACACCCTCGACCTCACCGCCTTCCTCTCGGCCTTCGGCTGCCCCGCCCGCTGAGAACCTGCCGCACACGACAAACAAGGCCCGCCCTCGCGGGCCTTTTTCATGCGCACACGCGACCTACACTCCGTTTCTGCCCCCACACACCCCTTTCTTACGGAAACCAAGATGATCCCCAGTCGATTCCTGAAGGCGGCCGCTGTCTCGCTCGCCGCCCTCTGCACCGCCGCTCTCCCCGCCCTGGCCGAGGGCGAGAAGCACGACCTCAAGCCCAAGTTCGTCAAAGACAGCCAGATCAAGTACGTGATCACCCAGGCCGTCAACGGCACGATGAAGCGCGGCGAACAGGAGCGCAAGGGCGTCTCCTCGCAGACCTTCAACGTGACCCGCAAGGTCGTCTCGACCTCAGAGACCGCCGCGAAGGTTGAGGTCACCATCACCGCGGTCGTCGCCGAGGCGACCAACCCCATGGGCGGCGAGGTGCTGAAGTTCGATTCGGCCCAGCCCATCGAGCAGGACGCGGGCAACATGCTCGCCATGAAGTTCCGCCAGATGATCGACAAGCCCTACGTGATGGACGTGGCCCTCGACGGCACCATCACCGACATGGAGATGCCCAAGGACGCCGCCGTCTCCGACTCCAAGGACGACCTAAAGACCACCTTCGCGCCCCTGTTCCGCGTCCGCACCGGCGAGACCATGACCGCCGTCGGCGAGGCGTGGGAAGCCACCGACGTCGTGCCCGGCTCGGCCCAGAATCTCACCAGCAAGTCCAACCTGACGCTCGAAGAGGTGAAGGACGGCACGGCGAAGGTGAAGGTCGCCGGCAAGGTCGCCTTCAAGGAGGGCGTCGCCCCCCCCGGCATGGAGTTCACCGAGGCCACTGAAGAGGGCCAGGTGCTCTGGAACCTGACCGACGGGGCGCTGGTCGAGAAGAAGACCGTGCAGAAGCTGACGATGACCAACGCCGAGATGCAGTTAAACGTCAGCAGCGTGTCGGAGACGTCGATCAAGCGGGCGGAGTAAGCCTTGCCGTTCCCCGTACCACAGGCGTCCCGCCTGTGCGACGAACCAACGCCGGTCAACAAAGGCGCGACGCTGCTGCGTCAAAGTCCTGATCTTCGCCCTGCAAAGGGCGACAGTCCGTTGCCGGGGGTGAAGCGAGTCCGCGAGCGCAACCCCCGGGAGGCCGAGCAATGACGCGCGAGCCCCTTAGGGGCGGCACAACTCCCAGATTGAGCAAATCAGAGGAAACGACACAAACCTCGGTCGACGCCGGGGTTTTTCGTTTGGACGATTCGGTTGTGGTTACGCCGCTTTGGCCAGCCCGCCGGTGCTCGCGACCGTGTCGGTGCGCTCGAACTCCAGCGCGATGGCCTGGTGGTGGTAGTCGATGGGGAACACCCGGCGAACGCGGGCCTTCACCAGCCCCTCGCTCATCAGCACGGCGTCGTGGTTCCACGCCACCGCGACCTCGACCTCGTCGCCGGGGGCGAAACTGCGGGCCGAATCGACCTTCAGCAGCGCCCCGCTCTCAGAGACGTCGTGCGTCTGACCGGGGGAGAACAGCAGGTTCCGCCGGTCACGCACCTTGCATGGGCGGACGACGATGTTGCGTTCATGGCGTCGGCGTTCGAGCGAAAGGGTGGTCATGACACGGGCTCCCAGTCTGGTCTTCGGTCATTGCGTCGCAAGTCCCCCCGTGTCGCTATCGGACAGCCCCGTCGGGACATGAACCAATCGTCTGAAAATCAGCGCACGGAACGCCGAGATTCTGCCGATCTCATCTCTGCGAGCACCCGCCAACGTCCGCGATAACCCGCCTTCGCTCTCCCCGCGCTCGCTCATCAGTCAGCCCATTCCCCAGTGCCGAGTCCCCAGTGCCTTCTCAATGGACTTCTCCGTCGTCATCCCCACCCTGAACCGCCCGGACCACCTGGCCCGGTGTCTCGCGTGCCTGCGCGAGCAGTCGCCCGCGGGCGGGGAGTTCGAGGTGATCGTGGTCCTCGACGGCCCCGACCCCGCGTCCGCGGCGGTCTGCGCCAGCTTCGATGCCAAGGCACGCTTCGAGACCCGCGTCATCGAGGCCCAGCGCCGCGGCAACGCCCACACCAAGAACGTCGGTCTCCGCGAGGCCCGCGGCGACCTGCTCGTCCTCCTGAACGACGACGTCCGCCCCGTGCCCCGCTTCCTGCAGCATCACCTTGAAGCGCACGATGATCGCAGCCGGCACCCCGCGATGGTGCTGGGCTATTCGCCGTGGGTCATCCACCGCCCCGACCGGCTTCTTGATCTCCTGCTGCGCTCGACCTCGATGGTCTTCTTCTACGACCGCATGGCCGACGAGCACGGCGTGCCGCGCGAGCCCGAGGGTCACGACTGGGGCTTCCGCCACGCCTGGACGCTGAATCTCAGCCTCCGCACCGACCTGGCCCGCGAGCTCGGCGGGTTCGATGAAGCGCTGGCGAACTGCTGCTTCGAGGATGTCGAGTTCGCCTACCGCTTCACCCACCGATTCGATGCCCCGGTGCTGTTCCGCGCGGACGCGGTCGCCGAGCACGACCACCGCTACAACCCCGCGGACTACCTGCGTCGCGAGTTCCGCCTGGGGTACTCGGCGTGGGGGCTGGCGGTGTCAAACCCCCGTTGCGCCGGGGAGATCTTCCGGGGCCGGGACCTGACATCGCCCGACGAGGTGCATCGCTGCCGGGAGCAGTTTGAGCAAGATGAGCCCAACGCCGGGGCGTGGCGGGCGTGGTTCGAGTCGCTGACTCTGGGCGCGCAGGAGTGGTCACAAGCGCAAAGTGACCCCGCGGCGGCGCTCGCGGCGCTGTACGAACAGCACCTGCCGTTGAAAAGGCATGAGTTCCGGCGCGGGCTTCTTGCGGCGGCCGAGGGGCGGGTGGTCGAGGGGTTGTTCCCGGCGTGCGTGCCGACGCAGCCCGACCCCGCCGCTACGATCCAGCCAGATGCCCAACAGCGCCGAATCCCCGTTGGTTCCGCCCCCCGGTAGGCCCCCCAGCCCCGCAACTGACATCGACCGCTCGCGCCCGCTGGAAGCCGACGCCGCGCTGTACCTCCACCCGCAGACCCTCGCCCGCCTCGGCGGCATGGACCTCCGTGCCAAGATGATCGTCGAGGGTGTCATGAGCGGGCAGCACCGCTCGCCGTACAAGGGCTTCAGCGTCGAGTTCGCACAGCACCGCCCCTATGTCAAGGGCGACGACCTGCGACACCTCGATTGGAAAGTCTTCGGACGTTCCGACAAGCTCTACCTCAAGCAGTACGAGCAGGAAACAAACCTCGACCTCGTCCTGCTTGTCGATTGCTCCGGCTCGATGAACTACGGCAGCCGCCTCTACAGCGACGCCTCCGGCACCGGGCAGAAGACGTCGATTGATGGGCGCACCAACTGGACCAAGTACGACCACGCCACCGCCACCGCCGCGGCGTTTGCGTACCTCGCGCTCAAGCAGGGCGACCGTGTCGGTCTGGGGTTGTTCGCAGATGCGCTGGTGGATGCGCTCGACCGCACCAACGCGATGACCCAGTGGCGCCGCATTGTCGGCGTGCTGTCGCACCACCCCGTCGACCGTCCCACGGATTTCGGGCACGTGATCGACCAGACGCTCGCCAAACTGGCGACCCGCTGCCTCATCGTCATCGTCAGTGATTTCTTCGAGGACCCCGCGCGCGTCCGCACCGCGCTGGCCCGCATCCGCCACAAGCGGCACGACGTGATCCTCGTCCAGGTCGTCGACGACCTGGAACGCACCTTCGACTTCAAGGACTCGGTCCCGCTGCTGGGCCTCGAAGGGGAGGGCCTCATCAAGATGGACCCACGCGCCATCCGCGCGGCGTACATCGAGGCCTTCGAATCGCACTGCGAGCAAGTCCGCAAAACCGCCCGCGGCTTCGGCTTCGACTTCCTGCAGGTGTGCACGCACGAATGGCTGGGGCCGTCGATCAGCGCCTTCGTCGCCAAGCGGAACGCGCTGCTCAAGAGGGCGAAGGCGGGGTAGGAGGCAGGGTTCGGGTGTCGGGGTTCGGGGTTCGGATTTGCCAAAGCGAGCGGCCAGAAGAAATGCTCACGACCTACCGAGAACTTGAAGTCTGGCAATCGGCAATCGATCTCGTTGCCGCCGTTTATGCCATGAGCAAGGCTTGGCCTGACTCAGAGAGATTCGGGCTCATTTCGCAGGCCCAGCGTGCGAGCGTCTCAATCCCAGCCAACATCGCCGAAGGTTACGGCCGGGCGAAGCGTGGCGAGTATCTTCATCACCTCTCGATCGCGCGAGGCTCGCTTGCCGAACTGGAGACGATCATCGTCATCGCTGTCAGGCTTGGGCATTCCCAACGGGACGATGCCGCGGTCATTTGGAGCAAGTGTCAGACCGTGGGTCGGCTCCTCAACGGACAGATTCGATCTCTCAAAGCGAGTGCCGTAACACCGCACGCCGCCAAGAGATCAACCGAACCCCGAACCCCGACACCCGAACCCCACGAATGACATTCCTCCACACATCCCTCGCCGCTGCCGGGCTGGCCTGCGTGGCCATCCCCATCATTATCCATTTGCTGTTCCGTCAGCGCCGCAAGCCCGTCCCCTGGGCCGCCATGCGGTTCCTTCTCGAAGCCATGCGCAAGCAGCGCAAGCGCCTGCGTCTTGAGACCCTGATCCTCCTCGCCGTCCGCTGCCTGCTGCTCGCGTGCCTCGCCGCGGCGATCGCGCGACCCATCCTTGCCGGTGCAGGGCTGTTCGCGTCGGCCGCGGGGCGCGACGTGTACCTGCTCATCGACAACTCCATCGCGTCCGCGCTCCGAGGCGGCCCGGAAGACGCCGCGTCCCCCGGTGCCGGCGAGACCGCCCTCACCTCGCACGTCAAGCGGGCGCGGCTCATCCTTGAGTCCCTCTCCGCTTCCGATCGCGCCGGCCTCGTGGTCCTCGGCGGCCCCGCCGACGCCCTCGTCGTCCCGCCCTCGTCCGATGCCCGCGCCGTCGCCGCCCTCATCGAGAACCTCGCTCCAACCGACAGTTCCGCCGACCTCGCCGGGGCGCTCGACCGCGTCGGCTCGACCATCCGCTCCGCCCGCGCGGGCGTGTCATCGGGTGCGATCCGTCCTGTCACGATCCATGTCCTCGCAGGCTTTGCCTCAGGCGCGGCCGATGTGTCGCGCCCGCTGCCGCCCGCTCTTCAAGGCCTCGACGACGTGTCCATCGTCGCGTCGAAGCCCGCCGAGAGCACCGGCGCAAACGTCCAGATCGTCGCCATCGAGCCACTGCGCGGCGTGGTGCTCTCCGGGCGCACGGCGGCCGGTGCCCCGCAGCCTTCGGGCGGCGAAGCGTCCCAGGTGCGTGTGATGCTGCGCCGCACCGGCGCGGGCGTGGCCGCGCCGGGCGTCACCACCGTCCGTCTCGCCGCCAGTTCCACCGGCGCGATGACCGCCTCGGCGACCACCGCGTCCGTCCGCTGGAACCCCGGCCAAAGCGAAGCGAGCGTCACCGTGCAGCTCGACGCGGCGTCGTCGGGGGGCGGAAGTGGGCCGGGGGGCGGCGGTGAGGGGCGCGAGAGCGTCCTCGTTGCCGAGATCGACCGCGACGCACTCACGAGCGACAACGTCCGCCGCCGACCCATCGAGGTGCGCGACCGGCTCCAGGTCGGCATCGTGGCCCAGCGCACGTTCGGCTCGGCGGGGCGCGCCGATCAACTCACCAGCGCCGAGTGGTTCCGCCTGGCGCTCCGCCCCGGCGAGGCGTCGCCCATCGAGGTGGTGGATATCGAACCCTCCGCCGTCGATGCGCCGGTGCTGGCCCTCCTCGACGCCGTGGTTCTGCCATCGCCCGATCTGCTGAAGCAGGACGCGTGGGACAAGGTCCGCCGCTTCGCCGATTCGGGTGGCCTCGTCGTCGTCGCGCCGCCCGAGGGCGCCAGCGTCCACCTGTGGGCCGACGCGTTCACCAAGACACTCGGCCTGCCGTGGCGCATCGCCCGCGAGGCCACCGCCGCGCCCGACGACGCCCCCGCACGTCTCACCGAACCGGCCCCGGGCCTTGTTCCCGGCGCAGGGTCCGACGGCGGGACGATCTTCGCGCTGCTCGCGCAGGAGCTCCAGCAGCTCGCCCGACCCGTCACCATCGCGCGGTGGCTCGAGGTGCAGAGCGACAGCGGCACCGGCACACCGCTGCTCTCGCTCGCGAGCGGCTCGCCCTGGCTCATCGCGGGACGCGTCGGCGGTTCGGCGGCAGACACCCCTGCCCCGTCCCCCGCGCCGAGCGCGGAAGTGACCGCCAAGCCAATCACCGCCACGGGGCGCGGCCTCGTCGTGCTGCTGGCGTCCGCACCTGTGCTCTCCTGGACCGACCTGCCTGCACGCCCGCTGATGGTCCCGCTGGTGCAAGAGATCGTGCGCCAGGGCGTTGGCGAGGCGGGCGCGACGCTCTCCGCCGTCGCCGGGCGCGGCCTCGGGGTCCCCGGCGGGACGACTGAACTGCGTTCCGAAGGTGAAGCAGCAAACGCGTCCACGCCGCGCATCGCCGTCGACGCTGCTGGTGCTGTCACCGCCGCGGTGCGCGGCGCGGGCGTGTGGCGCGCGGTGGATTCCGCCGGCCGATCCCGCGGGCTGGTGGTCGTGAACCCCGACGCCGACGGCGCCAAGCTCGACGCCCAGCCTCCCGACGGTGTGCGCGCCTGGCTCGCCGGCGCGTTCGGACAAGCGGGCGGCGACGCCTCAGCGGGCGGGAGCGCCACCGCGCTCGCGTCCGTCACGTGGATGGACGATCTGACGTCCAACCCATCCTCAATCGGCGCGGGAGCCACACCGCCCGGCAAATCCGCGTGGACGCTCCCGCTGTTCATCGCGGCTTTGGCGCTCGCGTTTCTTGAGGTATTCCTGGCCCGCTGGTTCAGCCACGCCAAGGTGGAAGGTCCTTCAACCTCGCTCGCTGGGCGCGCAGGTCCGTCGCTCGATGACCTCATGGGCGGCCCGTCCGCCGCGGGCCCCACCGCGAAAGGAGCCGCGGCGTGAACGAACTCCTCCAGCGCCTCCTGAACACCCGCGGCCTCGACTGGAACGACCCCAGCGTGTCGTTCGGCTTCGAGCGCCCGCTCCCCGCGTGGGCGTGGGCCGGGGTCGTCATCGCCGCGGTAGGCGTCGCGGCGTGGTCGTACTCGCGTCTGGCGGGCAGCGCGTGGGCGCGGTGGACGCTCGCCGGAGTTCGGGCGCTGCTCTTGCTCCTGCTCGTGGCCCTGCTGTCCGGCCCCCAGCTCGTGAAGCGCGAGGACCTTTCCGAGAACGACTGGGTGCTGGTGCTGGTCGACCGCTCGGCGTCACTCGGCGTGGAAGACGCCCCGGCTCCTGACAACACCTCCGCCGACCCGACATCCCCCAATCCGATCTCTGCCCTCCGTCGGACCCGCGAGGCCCAACTCGAATCCGCCCTCAGCGCCTCGGCTCCGATGTGGGCGTCGCTCACCAAAGACCGAACGATCGTCTGGCTCGGCTTCGACTCGGGCGTGTACGACCTCGCCGCGTCCCGCGATGACGCCGGCGCGTCCGCGTCGGGTGTTCCGCGCCTGAACCCGCCGCAGGGCCAGCGCACATCGCTGGGCGTGGCGCTCGACCAGGCGCTCGCGCGGGCCGCGGCCCGCCCCCTCGCCGGCGTTGTCATCGTCTCCGACGGCCGCTCGATCGACGAGCCCTCGCGTCAGGCGGTGCGCCGGCTCGAAAGCGAGAAAGTCCCCGTGGTCGCCGTGGCGCTGGGCTCAGAGCAGCCCGTGGGCGACCTCGCGCTGCGCAAAGTCGATGCCCCGCGCATCGCGTTCGTCAGTGATCTCACGCCGGTGCGCGTCGAAGTTGAACGCACCGGCGGCGGGACCACTTCCGCCCGCGTGCGTTTGATCGACACGTCTACCGGGCGCGTCCTCGATGAGAAGACCGTCGAGTTCAAGGACGCCGGTCCCAATGCCGTCGCCCGCACCAGCCTCGCCAGCCGGGGCGAAACCGCTGGCTCGTCCAACTGGGCCGTGGAGATCGTGCCCGATGGTCCTGGTGCCCCGGGGGGCAGGGCCGGGGGCGGGGGCGGGGGCGATCTCATCGCCTCCAACAACCGCGCCGAGATGACCGTCGAGATGATCGACCGCCCGCTCCGAGTGCTCTACGTCGACGGCTACCCGCGCTGGGAGCAGCGCTACGTCAAGAACCTCCTTGTGCGCGAGAAGTCCATTTCCTGCTCCACCCTGATCCTCGCCCCGGACAAGAAGTTCATCCAGGAGGGCGATGTCGAGCTCGACGCCCTGCCTGATTCACCCGAGCGCTGGGCCGAGTTCGACGCCGTGATCCTTGGCGATGTCAGCCCCGACGTCTTCACCCGCGACCAGTTGATGCAGCTCAAGGAGCACGTCGCGCGGCGCGGCGGCGGGCTCATCTGGATCGCCGGCCCCTCGTTCACCCCGCTGGCCTGGACCGGCACCGTGCTGGGCGACCTGCTGCCGTTCCAGAAGGACGCCGCCGACGGCACCACCCTCGCCGCCCCCGCGCTCATGAAGCCCACGCCCGAGGCCGAGCGCCTCGGCCTGCTCCGCCTCAACGCCCCGGAAGAAGAGCAGCCGTGGCCCGCGGCCCTCGCCACCTTCGAGACCGGCTGGTCGCAGCTCCACTGGGTGCAGCGCATCGATCCGGCGCGCCTGAAGCCCACGACCGAAGTCCTCGCCACCGCCGATCTCGGCCCCTCGGCACGCCGGTCCGCCGAGCGCCCCTTCCCACTGCTGATGACCATGAAGTACGGCGCGGGCCGCGTCATCTACAACGCCACCGACGAGGTGTGGCGCTGGCGCTACGCCCGCGGCGAGACGCTCTACGAGCGCTACTGGACCCCCATGATCCGCCTGCTCGGTCGCGACGCGCTCTCGCGCAGTGGGCAGTCCGCCGTGCTCGAGGTCTCGCCCAGCCGGGCCGTGGTCGATCAGCCCGTTCGTGTGAGCGTGCAGTTGCTGGATCAATCGCTGATGGACCTGGGTCTCGGCTCGGTCATCGTGAAGGTCGCCCCCAAGCGGAGTCTCGACGGCTCCGAGCCCGCCGTCGCCCCGGTTGAACTCACCTTGCGTGCCGAGCAGCCCAGCGCTGCCCCGGGCGAGGCCGCGGCGGGTGCTTCCACGGGCGGCGTACGGACGTACTCCACCGTCTGGCTCCCCACCGAGGCGGGCGAGTACCGCGTCCAACTCGCCGACTCCGCGCTGGCGGGCCGCATCCCCACCGGATCGCTCGAAACCGAGGCTCAGGTCTTCCTGCCCGACGATGAACTCCGCAGCCCCGATGCCAACCACGCCCTGCTCGCGTCGCTCGCCCAGCGCACCGGCGGAATCGTCCTGAAGCCCGAAGACATGGCATCCATCCCCAGCCATTTACCGAACCGCAAGGTGCGGGTGGTGAACGAATCCGCCCAGCCCCTCTGGGACACGCCGCTGGCCCTGCTTCTTTCGGTGTTGCTGCTGACCTTGGAATGGGTGTGCCGTAGAGTCATCCGGCTGGTATGAGATAGGTCAGGTTGGCACGCCGGTCCCCGGCGTGCGGATTCACAACAGCCGATGACCCCGCCGGGTGCTCCCTCCGGCGGACCGATAGAGATGTTCTGGTTCGCCCACCCAACGCCCGCAGCAACACCAAAGGGTCCGTGACTCGATGACCGACCCCATGGATCGCCAACCCGACCCGCAGCCTGCCGAGACCGGCGGGCTGTCGGTCCCAGCGTCGGTCGCGTGGGCATCGATCGCCCAATCCCTCAGCGCCGTCGCCGCGAAGGCGCGCCGCGTCCTCGTGGCCCAGCGCCTCAGCGTCCTGCTGGCCTGGACGCTCGGCGTCGCCATCGCCCTCGCCCTCCTCGACTACGCCCTCCGCGTCCCCGGCTGGCTCCGCATGCTCACGCTCCCGGCGTGGTTCGCGCTGCTCATCTGGTCGTGGCGCACGTGGGTCCGCCCAGCGCTCGCTTTCCGGCCCGACCCCACCGACATCGCCCTCCGCGTCGAACGCGCGTACCCAGAACTCAAGGGGCGGCTTGGTGCCGCGTCTGACCTCGCACAGGGCCGGGGGTCGCTCCCATCGGACACCTCACGCCAGATGGCCGAGGCGGTGGTCCGCACCGTCGCCAACCAGTGGGGCGGCCGCGACGCCGGGGAACTTGTTCGCACGCAGGGCCTCCGCCGCGCCCTTTTTGGACTGGGCTCCGCCGCGGTGGTGTGCGCGGGTCTCTTCGCGCTCTCGCCCTCGAACTGGTGGATCGGTGCCCAGCGCGTCCTGATCCCCTGGGGCGGCGCGGAGTGGCCCAAGCGCACCGGAATCGCCGACGCAACCGCCCAGTCCGTTCACGCCCTCGGCGAGGCGCTCCCGCTGCGGGCCGTGCTGGTCCGGTCCGAACTCCCCGCCGAGAGCACCGACGTGTTCGTTGAGTACCGCTTCGTCGGTTCCGGATCAGGCGGCACCGGCTGGAGGAAGGAACTCCTCACGTTCCAGGGACGCGACGCTCAGACCACCCTCGCCCGCCGCGACGCTCTCGGCAGCGAAACCCAGGAAGAGGTCGAAGGCCCCCTCTTCGAGCGCCTCATCGATCCCTCCGGCGAATCCGTCGAGTACCGCGTCATCACCGCCGACGACCAGACCCCCATCCGCACCATCCGACTCGTCCCGCCCCCCGCGCTCGTCAGCGCCTCGGCGACGATCACCCCGCCCGCGTACGCCTCGACGAACGCCGCAGACGGCACACCCGTCGCGCGCGTGAAGGCCGATCTCGGCGCCGGCACCGACGAGCGTGCGTCTGCCCCCTCGGCCCTCGCCGGCTCACGCGTCGCCCTCACGCTGAACCTCAACAAGGGCGCCACCTTCCAGCCCGCGCTCATCGATCAACTCCGCCTGCTCGACGAGTCCACGGCCCAGAGCGCCTCGCTCACCGGCGAAGGGGCCAAGTGGACCCTCACCTGGACCCTTACCCAGCCGCTGCGCCTCATCGTCCGCCCCATCGACGAGCACGGCATCGCCGCCCGCGACGACGCCGTGCTCCGCTTCGACGCCCTGCAGGACAAGCCCGCCGAGGCGACGATCACCACTCCCGCCGCCGACCGCGGCGTGCTGGCCACGGCGCTCGTTCCGGTGGTCGCCGAAGGGCGCGACGACGTGGGGCTGTGGTGGGTGTCGCTGGAACGCCAGATCGCCCGGCCCGCCGGGAAAGAGGGCACGGAAAAGAGCGGCCCCGGCGGCGCGCTCGAACCCGTCGGCGAGCCCGAAGAAGTCGCCCGCGAGAGCACCGTCTCTGGCGATTCAAGCGCGCCCGGCAGCCCCATCGCCAAGTCGATCGCCGTCACCACGAGCGTCGATCTCGCCGTGCTCGGCGTCCGCGCCGGCGACGAGGTCCGCCTCACCGCGCTCGCCAAGGACGTGTTCGCGACGGGTGATTCGTCCGACGCCCCGGCCACCGAGCGTCCGCCGACACGCTCCGCAGTGCGCACCCTCCGCATCATCTCCGAATCTCAGTTCATTGACGAGGTGCAGCGCGAACTGAGCCAGGTGCGACAGTCCGCTATCCGTGTCGAGGCCCAGCAGGGCGAGGTGCAGACGCGCACGCAGGAGCGCGGCGCCGACCGCCAGAGCCGCCGCGGCCAGGCGCAGGTGTCCGAGCGCCTCAGCCGCCAGCAGGAATCCGTGCAGCGCGTCGCGGACCGTGTGAAAGAGAACGGCCTGATGGACCCCGGCCTGCAAGAGGTGCTGCGCCAGGCGGAACAGACGCTCGAGCGCGCCGGCCAGGCCTCGAGCGAAGCGGGCAAGACGCTCGACGAGGCCTCCGCAGGTCAGCCGGAGCCGCCGCCGGAGCAAGAGAACGCCCCGCCCGTCGGCGGCGAGAAGGCTCAGGCCGCCTCGGAAGATCAGCAGAAGGTCCGCGACGAGATGACCGCCCTGGCCGAACTGCTCGACCGCGGGCAGGACAACTGGGTCGTCAAGAACAAGCTCGACCAGCTCATCAAGGCCCAGGAGCAGACGCAGGAGCGCACCAAGGCGCTGGGTCAGCAGACCGCGGGCAAGAACGAATCCGAGCTCACCCCCGCCCAGAAGCGAGAGCTCGACGCCATCGTCGAGAAGCAGACCCAGCTCGCCGAGGACGTCGCCAAGCTCACCCGCGAGATGCAGGAGAAGAGCAAGGAACTGGCGAAGAAGGACCCCTCGGCGGGCAAGGGCATGCAGGACGCAGCCCAGCGCGCCGAGCAGCAGCAGGTCTCCGAGGGCATGAAGTCCGCCGCCGCCAGCGCCCAGCAGAACCGCATGAGCGACGCCGCCAAGCGCCAGGAGCAGGCGGCCAAGGCGCTGAAGCAGATGAAAGAGGACCTCGACGATCAGGAGAAGCGCCAGGCGATGCAGCTGCGCCGCAAACTCCAGGAGATCGCCGAGGCCATCGAGCGCCTCATCAAGGAGCAGGAGAAGCAGATCGGCGCGCTCGAAACCGCCCAGCGCGCCCAAGGTGGCTACGACGGCCTCGACAAGGGCATGATCGCGCTCAACCAGAACACCCTCGGCGTGGGCGATCAGGCCCGCGAGACCAAGGGCCTCGACGCCATCGCGAAACTCCTCGGCAAGGCCGCCGATTCACAGTCCGACGCCGTCAAGGCCCTCCGCACCCCTCCGGTCGATCCCGAGGGCGTGCGGATGCTGGAGAACGAGAGTCTTGATGCGCTGAAGACCGCGCTCGAGCGCGCCCGCGAGATGGGCCGCAAGGCGCAGGAAAGCGAAGAGCGCCAGAAACTCGCCGAACTCAAGGAGAAGTACGCCCAGTCGTTGAAGGAGCAGGAGCGTCTCCGCGCCGAGACCGCCGGCTTCGCGAACATGGACGAGCTCTCGCGCCGCGACAAGGTGCTGGTGCGCCGGCTGGGCGAAGGCCAGCAGGCCCTCACCGAATCGCTCAAAGCCCTGCACGAGGGCACGAAGGAACTCAAAGAAGCCACCGTCTTCGATTACGCCCACAAGCGCCTCGCCGAGACCGGCGCGGGCGCCGCGAAAGCGCTCGAAGACACCCAGGCCAAGGCCGCGCTCCGCCCGCAGGACGCCAGCATCGCCACCATCAAGAGCGTCATCGAGGCCCTCACCGATCCAAAGAACGACAGCAAGTTCAATCAGGGCGCTCAGGCCGGCGGCGGTGGCGGCGGCGGTGGAGCGGGTGGCAAGCAGGGCCTCATCCCGCCCGCCAAGCAACTCCGCCTGCTCCGCATGATCCAGGCCGATATCGCCCGCGCTACCAACGACGCCAACCAGGCCCAAGAGGGCGGCGCCTCCGCCGAGGACATCGCAAGGCAGCAGCGCGACATCGCCGACGTCGGCCTACAACTCATTAAGAAGATGTCCTCCGGTTCCGGTGGCGGCGGCGGCGCGGAGATCCCCTTTGGCCCCGCCGGCGAACCCAAAGACCCCGCCAAACCCGGCGAGGCACCGCCGAAACCCGAAGGTGACGGCGCGGCCCCCGAAGAGAACCCCAAACCCGCGGAGGCCCCCGGCCATGTGTGACACCCGCGCGAAGATCGTCGCCGCGGCGCTGCTCGGCGTCTGCGCCACGCTTTCAAGTGGCCAGAGCACGCCACCCGCGCCGACGCCGCCCCCCGCGCCCGCCGCGACCCCGCCCGAGAAAGACAAACCCGCCGACGAGCCGTCGCTTGACGATCTCCTCGGCCTTCCAAAGACCGAGCCCGCCAAGCCCGCGCCGGACAAGGCCGACCCCGCCAAGCCGGCCGACCCGCTCGCCGACCCGAAGCAGTCCGAGCTCGACCGCAAGCTCTCCGACGCCGAGGCGCAGGAGAAGTTCAAGGAAGCGATCCGCCAGATGGGCGAGACCGCCGAGCGGCTCGAAAAGGCCCGCGACACGGGTCTCACGACACAGCGCCTGCAGGAAGAGATCATCCGCAAGCTCGATGCGCTCATCAAGCACCAGCAGCAGCAGCAGGGCGGCGGGTCGTCCAGCAGTTCCTCAAGCAGTTCCGACCCGTCGCAGCAGCAAGGACAGCAGCCTCAGCAGCCGCAGCAAGGCGGCCAGAAGGGCGAGCAGTCCAAGGGCGGCGCCGGCGATCAGGCGGGTACCCCACCGGCCAAGGAAGACGCGAAGTTCAACAACCGCCTCGACGCCGCCCGTGCCGCATGGGGCGCGCTCCCGCAGCGCTTGCGCGAAGCGTTCACGCAGGGCATGGACGACTACTACAGCAGGCTCTACCAGGGCATGACCGAGGAGTACTACCGCAAGACCGCCGAGAGCGCCGGGCCCTGAACTGACGCACCGCACGAACGCCCGCTTCGCTTGCACCAATGCCCACAGGAGTTGCACAAAGACCTTCAGCGCCGGATGAGAGTCTCGCGCTCGCTGAATCAACGCCCGCGAAGCGGGCCGAATCGATGGTTGCCAGACGCGCAGCGTCTGGCAAAAGACGCACCAACGCTCCCGCCCATGAACATGGGCGGGCGAATCGAGCGAAACAATCGCCACAACATCGGGATTCACCGAGCACCATGCAACACGCCATCGGAAAACCCCGGCATCGATGCCTTCTCGCTGCGAGCGCCGCCGCGCTCGCCCTCACATTCACCACCCTCGCGCGCCAGGACGCGGCCCCAGCCCCGGCCCCAGTTCCCGCACCCGCCCCCGAATCCCCCGTCCGCCCCGGCGCCGAGAACGCCGTGCTCGAAGGCGAAGTCACCCCCGCGCTCGACCGCGCCGTCTCCACCGGCCTCGAAGCCCTCTCGAAACTCCAGCAGGACGACGGCTCCTTCGGCTCGTCCAACCTCGGGCACAACGTCGCCATCACAGCCCTGTCGTGCCTGGCTTTCATGGGCGACGGCAACCTCCCCGGACGCGGGCGCTACGGCTCGGTTGTCGAGAAGGGCGTCGAGGCCGTGCTCGCCAACTGCACCGAGACCGGCCTCATCGCCGCCGAGACCGCCCACGGGCCCATGTACGGGCACGGCTACGCCACGCTCATGCTCGGCGAGGTCTACGGCATGACCCGCGGCGGCGACGGCACCGCACTCAGCCAGCGCACCCACGAGGCACTCGTCAAGGCCGTGCGCCTCATCGTCCAGACGCAGAACGAAGAGGGCGGCTGGCGCTACAACCCCGTGCCCAACGACGCCGACGTTTCCGTCACCATCTGCCAGGTGATGGCCCTCCGCAGCGCCCGCAACGCCGGCCTCGAAGTCCCCCGCGGCACCATCGACCGCGCCGTCCAGTACGTCCGCATGTGCCAGGCCGAGGACGGCGGGTTCAAGTACCAACTGGGGCGCGGCGGCAGCGCCTGGCCCCGCTCCGCCGCCGGCGTCGCCAGCCTCCAGTACGCCGGCATCTACCAGGATCAGGCCGTCGAGCGAGGCGTCAAATACCTCATGGACAACGCCTTCCCCGGACGCATGAACGAGATGAGCGGCGCCCACTACTTCTACGGGCACTACTACGCCGT
>CAYZFW010000012.1:0-15470 GCA_964477615.1 uncultured Phycisphaeraceae bacterium
CGTATGTGCGGATCACGCGGGGGTGCAACAAGTTCTGCACGTACTGCGTGGTGCCGCACACACGCGGGGCGGAGGTCCACCGTCCGCCGGAACACATCGTGGAGGAGTGCAAGCGGCTTGCCGATGCGGGCGTTGTCGAGGTCACGCTGCTGGGCCAGACGGTGAACCACTACCGGTTCGAGCACTCTGCGGCGGTGACGGTGGGGGGCGTGGTGCAGCCGCAGAAGGGTCGGTCGTACGCGGGCGGGCACGCGCGTGATCCGTTTGCAGGGGCGCGTGTGACGACGTTTGCGGACCTCTTGAAGCGCATCCACGACGAAGTGCCGGGGATTCAGCGGCTGCGGTTTGTCACGAGTTACCCGCGGGACTTCGGGGATGACGTGCTGGAAGTGATGCGGGACTCGCCGCGGATCTGCAGGTATCTGCACGTGCCGGCGCAGAGCGGGAGCGACCGGATGCTCCTGGCGATGAACCGCGGGTACACGGTGACGGAGTACCTGGAGTTCATCGACCGGGCGCGGGCGCACCTGCACCAGCCGGAGATCGGCCGGCCGCTGACCATCGCGGGCGACATCATCGCGGGGTTCTGCGGCGAGACGGAGGAGGACCACCTCGCAACGGCGGACTTGCTGCGGCGGGCGCGGTACAAGAACTGCTTCATCTTTAAGTACTCGCCGAGGCCGGGGACGACGGCGTATGGGCGGCTGCCGGACGATGTGCCGGAGGAGGTGAAGCGTCGGCGCGTGAACGAACTGCTGGCACTGCAGCAGAGCATCTCCGACGAGATTTCGCGCGAGCACATCGGGAGCACACTGGGGGTGTTTGTGACGGGGCTGAGTGCGCGGGCGACGAAAGCCGCCAAGCGGAAGGAGAAGGCCGCTCACGCGCATGGGCACACGCATGGCGCGGGTGTGACGCTGACGATCTCGGGGCGTGAGCCGGGGGCGGCGGAATCCACCGATGCGTCCAATGCGTGCACGATCGAGGCGTCGCACGTGTTCCGGGATGAGGCCGAGATGACGGCGGGGTACGGAACGGCCAGCGTCCAGCTCACGGGCCGGACCGACGGCGATCTCATCGTGGTGTTTGACTGTCCTGCGGGGGTGTCGGCGGATGACCTCATCGGACGGGTGGTGCCCGTTCGGGTTCGGGACGCGAATCAACTGACGATGGTGGGCGAGGTGGTTCGATAACCCGGGCGAACCCTGGGCGGGGTGGGGCACACCTTTTTTCTTCGCCTCACGTTTTTTTCGCACGGAGGGGGCGTGATCGTGACATACTGGGGGGACATGAACACCACCACGGCCATTCGAACGGGTCTCGCATCGGTGGCGGCGCTGCTTTTGGGCGGTGCGGCTTCGGCTCAGGTTGCGATTGACTGGTACAGCATCGACGGCGGCGGGGGCACGTCGAGATCGGGGTGTACCGCGATCACGGGGACGATCGGGCAGTGGGACGCCGGGGTGCCGATTGGAGGCGGGGCGGTGTCGGTGCAGCCCGGGTTCTGGAATAGTTCGATCATCCCGCCGGGGTGCCCGGCGGACCTGAACGGCGACGGGAGCGTGAACACGCTCGACCTGACGCGGTTCCTGGGGCGCTTTGGTGCGCCGACGACGTCGTGCGGGACTGGGGATTTCAACGGCGACAGCCAAGTGAACACCGTGGACCTGGTGTTCTTCCTGGGGCGGTTCGGGAATCCGTGCCCGCAGTGAGCGCGGTTGTGACTGATTGAAGGGCGGGTTGTTGTCCTGTGCCCGCCGGGGACCGGCGGGCTACCCGGGGATCAGGCGCGGGTGCTTTCGCGCTGGCTGAGCTGGATGAGATCGCCGAGGGTGAGCGAGCCGAGGGCCTCGGCGACGGCGTCGTCGAGGCGCTGGTGGAGGACGCTGAGGGCGCGGTGGCCCGAGGCGTCTTCGGGGGTGGGCTCGTCGCTCATCTGGTCGTCTCGTTCGAGGGCGTCGATCACCTCGTGGACGCGGATCTGGTCCGGGGAGCGGCTGAGGCGGTAGCCGCCGCCGGCGCCGACTTTGGAGACGAGGAGCTGCGCGGAGCGCAGGCTCAAGAGGACGGACTCGAGGAACTTCGGGGGAAGTCGCTCGGCGTCGGCGATCTCGCGCGACTGGAGGTAGCCCCCGGCGGCGGTGTTGGCGGTGACGAGGTCGTCGTCGCCGCCGGCGTTTATGAGCGCGGACCTCTGGGCGTGGTGCGTCGCGAGACGCACCGCGGCCTTCAGCCCGTATTCGCTCCTCTTGCTCATCCGCATGCACGCACCTTCAACAAGGATCATGTCAGTTGTTCCGGAAAGGGGCCTTGGGGTTGCACATGAATCACGATGCCCCACGAGACTTTCTGCTTCGTGTGTGTCTCGTGTGATGCGCTGCGGTTCCCTCGAATCCAGGATTGTCGTTTTCACCATGCGCGACAAGGGAATGGCGCGGATGGAGACGAACTGCTCCGGAGTTGAGTTTGCGCGATGCACAACACGCCGCCACACGCGGGCGGTTCACCGACGGACTGAACCCCACTCATTCACCGGATCACTCGGACGTCGATGGCGACGGTCTCCGGCGGATTCTCGCGCAGTTCTTCCAGTTCCTTGCCTGTGGCGGTCCATTGATACGCCGCGTCCATCACGGGGCGGTCGACATCCTGTACGCCGGAACTGCTGAGAAGGATCACCTCGCGGGCCTTTCCGGATCGATCAAACAAAATTCGGACCACCGGCGAGCCGCGTGAGGTGATCTCGGTGTACTTGCTGAACTTCGGGCGCACGGTGCGGATGCGCAGGCCCTTGGCGACGAGGGGTTGTCCCCATTTCTCGACGACGACGGCCTTCTTGATCGCGGAGGCGAGAGATTCCCGGTCTGAGAGGATGCCTCGGCCTTCGCTGCCGGTGCCGGTTCGCTGCGGGACGGGGAGGCCGGGGGGCGTGGGGGTTGAGGGAGTTTGCGCCGGGGGTTGCTGCGATTCGCCAATCTTGGGCTGCGGCGATTTCGGAGTCTCGGTGTTGGCTTCGGACGTGGGATCGGGCCGCGGGCCTTGTGTCTCGCTGGATTCCGGGAGCTTTGTGGGCTTTGGTTCCGGTGCCGGGGCCTCCGTGGCTTCGGGCTTTTCGGACGCTGGCTTCGGCGCGGGTGGCGATGCGGCCTGCACGCCGTCGCGCTGGGGACCGATCTCGGTGGTGGGGTCGTCGGGAGGCTTGATTGCCTTTTCACCCGTGGGGAACTCTGGTGATTCGGGCGCGCCGGGAACGGGCTTGCGCGGCGTGATGGTCGGCTCTGCGGGCGTGTCTCCGGTACCGGGGTGGGAGATTTCTTCCTTATCCTGTGGCGTGATGGCCTTGGGCAACGACGCGGGCGCGGGGGCCGCCGGGGTGATTCGCTCGCGCGGTTCGCCTGGGTCGGATTCTGAGGTGCGGGCGAGTTCGGGTTGCGACGGCGGGGTCGTTGGAGCGGTGGCCGAAGTGCGTGCTGGTGGTTCCGCCTCGCGTGGTCGCCTTGATTCATCGGCGATGATCGTGGGTGTCTCGTCGGGATTGGATAGGGGGGGCGACGAGGGGGCCGCGGTGTTGGGCGTCGAGGTGATGGAGACGGGCTTGGGGAGCGCACCTGTTGGTGTGTTCGCACCGAGGGATGGGAGCGCGGCGCGTGGTCCGGGGGCTTCCATCGTGAACTGGGCTTGATCGACTTCGGAGGGCGTGCCGCCGTGGGCAATGAACTCGTCGAATCCGAGCCAGGTCATGGTGGCGGCTTCGGAGGGTGAGGTGGGGCTGCCGAGGCGGACGCGCTTTGGCTCGGGTTCTTTGGGTGTGGGGGGCGGGGTCGGGAGAGGGGGCGGAGGTGGGGTCTGCTGGGCGAGTTGCGTTGCGGGGTCGGGCTTCGGTGGATCGGGGAGAGGAGTGCGTTCGTCCTGGGGTGCTTCGGGCGGTGGCTCGAGCGTGACGAGCGCGGGGAGTTCTTCAAAGAAGGCATCGGCGGCCAGCGTGCTCGGCGGTGTGCGCGGCATCGCGCCGAGCAAGAGGGCCGCGAGCGCGTGGACGATCACGCTGGCGATGAGGCCTTTCCAGAGCGGGAGGTCGCGCCCGAGGGCGTGGGGAATGTGCGGCGAGTCCGGCACGGGGGATCGTATTCCGGGCGCTGCTGGAGGATTCGACGAGAATGAACTCGTGGCGTGCCAGAGTTGAATGCCGGGGCTGTTGGAACATGGCGTGAAACGAGTGTCGCCCTTTCAGGGCTCTTCGGTGCTGTGCGAGCTCTCCGGGGGTTTTCGCTCGCCCCCCTGGGGGGACTCGCTCGACCCCCGGCTACGTTCGTTCACCCCTCCGGGGTGAAAGCGGGTGGTGCAACAGAGCGGCCAGGACTCCCGTGCAACGACGTGTTCCTTCCTACTCGTGGTCCGAGTGCGGGTATGTTGGGATGGTGACCCCTTCGCGCAGGCCATCCCGTGGCGGGCTTTTTCTGGCGGTGGGGCTGTTTGCGCTGGTGGTGGTGGTGGGGCTGTGGGTGCGGCCGCCGCTGGCGCGGGATGAGACGCGGTATTTGTCGGTGGCGTGGGAAATGTGGCTGAGCGGGGACTGGCTTGTGCCGCATATCAACGGGGAGACGTACAGCCACAAGCCGCCGGTGCTGTTTTGGATGATCAATGCGGGGTGGCGTGTGCTGGGGGTTTCGGAGTGGTGGGCGCGTCTGGCGGGGCCGCTGTGTGGGGTGGGGTGCCTGGGGCTGGTGTGGCGGCTGACGAAGCTGTTGTGGCCTGCGGCGCACGACGGACACACGCACCCGCACCAGACGCGGGCGTGGATTGCGCCGGTGGTGCTGGGGGCGTCTGCGGGGTGGATGCTGTTCGGATCGCTCACGATGTTCGATGCGCCGCTGACGCTGTGCGTGCTGGCGGCGCTGATCGGGATCGTGCAGGCGCGAAGGGGGACGCCGGTGCGGGGTTTTGTGCTGTGCGGGCTGGCGCTGGGTGTGGGGGTGCTGACGAAGGGGCCGGTGGTGTTTCTGCACGTGCTGCCGGCGGCGCTGCTGGCGCCGTGGTGGGGCGGCGCGTTGCGGGCGACGGGTTCGCGCGGGGTGCTGTGGTATGTGGGGGTGCTGGGGGCGGTGGTGCTGGGAGTGGGGATCGCGCTGGCGTGGGCGCTGCCAGCGGCGAAGGCGGGGGGCGAGAAGTTCGCCGATGAGATTTTGTGGGGGCAGTCGGCGGGGCGGATGGTGAAGAGTTTCCGGCATGCTCGGCCGTGGTGGTTCTTCCTGCCGATCGTGCCGGCGCTGCTGTTCCCGTGGTCGGCGTGGCCGCCGGTGTGGCGGGCGGTGGGGCGGGTTGGTTCACTGTGGCACGATGCGGGCGTGCGGTTTGTGCTGTCGTGGATCGTGCCGGGGTTTGTGGCGTTCTCGCTCGTGAGCGGGAAGCAGGCGCACTACCTGCTGCCGATGCTGGCGGGGGCGGCGGCGCTCCTCGCGCGGCTGCTGCCGGTGGAGAACCCGGAGCGCGAGGAGCGGGGCGATCAGCGGCCCATCGCCGTGATTCTGATGCTCGCGGGGCTGGGGCTGATGGCGTTCCCGGTTGTGCTGGGGGCTTCGGCGGGGCTGGCGGAGAAGATCGAGGCGCAGCCGTGGATGTTCGAGCACCATCCGGTGGGGGTGGCGGTGCTGATCGGGCTGGGGATGTTGCTTCTTGTGTGGGATGCGCGAGGGCTTGGGCGGCGGGTGCCGCTGGTGGCGTGCGTGATCTCGGTGGTGTTCGCCGTCGGGCAGTGGGACGCGATGCGGGTGGCGCGGCCGAGCCTGGACCTGGCACCGATGGGCGAGGTGCTGCGCGAACTGGAGAAGGACGGTCGGCCGATTGCGCACCTGGGCGAGTACCACGGGCAGTACCACTTTGTGGGGCGCGTGGAGAAGCCCTTTGCGCTGATGTGGGACACCGGCGCGGCGGCGTGGGCGCGGGAGAACCCGCGCGGCGTGGTGGTGGGGGCGTATGACCGCTGGCCGGTGGAGGGCGCGGGTCGGCCGATTGCGACGCAGGCGTCGGGCTCGCACACGATCGTGGCGTGGCACGCGGGGCAGGTGCTGGCCGGGGAGGCGGTGCTGAATCAGCGGGGGAGCCGGACGAAGGGGCTGCTGCCGACTGGGGAGAAAGCCGGTGGCTTGCCTGAGGCAGAAGCGGTGAAGCCGAGCGCGGATGCGGAGTGAGGTTGCGGCGGAGGGGGGGATTTGGTTGGTGGTTGAGTTTGATTCGCTCGCCCATTTCATGGGCGAGGTGGTGTGCGCGGGTGTTGTCCAGACGCTGCGCGTCTGGCAACCATTGGCGGCCCCTTTCAGGGGCCGGGGAAAGAGCGGGAGCGTTTGTTGAAGTCGGCGTGATCGTGCACCGATTGGAGCTATCCCAGGTCTTTCAGCAGCGAATCCGCGAAGGCGGCTCGGGATTCGTCGAGGCCGGCGGACTTTGCTTCGGCGATCAGGGCCCTGGCCCTCACGGGGTCGTTGAGGTAGCGTGCGTTGATGGCCGCGAGCATGAGGCGGACATCGGCGGCTTCGCGGTCGGTGGGGTAGCGCTTCAGGAGGATCTCGAACGATTGGGCCGCGAGGGTGTGCTTGCCTTGTTTGTGGAAGTGGGCGGCGATCTCGGCCTGGGCGGCGCGGGGGAGAGCGGAATCGGGTGTGATCTCGAGGAGTTTGACGTAGGCGCTCGCGGCGGCGTCGGGGTTTGAGGCCGCGAGTTCCTTGATCGCGAGCGAGCGGAGCGCCGCGGCTTCTTCGGCTTTCGCGTCGCTGAGAGCGGGTTTTCCGGCGGGCTTGGTGACCGCGCCCTTGGCGTCGGAGACCCACGGCGACTTGCCCGAGGAGGCGAGTTCCTTGAAGACCCGGCGGCGGTGGGCCTGTTTGCCCATGCTGAAGAGGTCGTACACCTCGCGGGGGATGACCTTGAAGGCGAGAAGGACCAAGGCGATGACGATGCCGTAGACGTAGCCGCCGAGATGGGCCTCGAAAGCGACGTTGCTGACGCCGCCCACGGAGGACCACGCCGTGGACCAGATGTCCTTGGCGACGGCGACGGCGATCCAGAGCCAGGCGGGGAGGTGGTAGATGCCGATGACGATGAAGAAGAACAGGACGCGGACGGTGGCGAGGGGGAACAGCACGAGGTAGGCACCGGTGACGCAGGCTATGGCGCCGCTGGCGCCGACGACGCCGGGGACGGCGGTGATGAGTTGGCCGCCATCGGGGACGGTGAACTCGGAAGCGAAGAGGAGGTGGGCGGCCCCGGCGAACGCGCCGCCGAGGAGGTAGAAGAGGAGGAACCACCAGCGTTTGAGGCGGTCTTCGACGGCGGGGCCGAAGACGAAGAGGAAGAGCATGTTGCCGATGAGATGCATGAGGCCGGAGTGGACAAACTGGTAGGTGATGAACTGCCACCAACGCGGGCCGTGGGAGGCGAGGGTGTCGTCGGCACCGGCGGCGTCGAGCGGGATGGTGGACGAGACCATGCCCTGCAGGGCGGCGAAATCAGAGAGCCACTGCTCGCCGGCGGGGTTGACGCGGGCGAGGAAGGCGCGGGCCAGGTGAACACCGACACACACGGCGATGAGCGCGTAGGTGACGGTGGTGGGCCGTGCGAGGGGGCGGTCGGTTGAGAGGGGGATGATCACGAGGGGCCGGGGCAGGGGGAAGTGGTCAAGTGGTCGAGTGGTCAGGTGGTCGAGTGTTGGGGATCGTAACGTTGGGCCGAGAACCTGATTTCGGGGCGGAATCTTGGTGGGTGGGGCGTTGTGGTGTCGGGGTTGTGCCGTAGCATGGGGGTGTTGTTGGTGTTGGCTTTGGGGTGGATGTGGAGGACAGAGATGACTCAGGCCACGAAGATGCACGCTCGCGGGTTGCTTCGGCGAGTGGTTGCCGTCGGTGCAGTTGGCGTGCTTGGCGGCGTGGCCTTGGCACAGCCCGCGACCGACGGGCTGCTGGACGACTGGGCCTCGGTGCCGGTGCTCGCGACCGACGCGGCGGGGGACGCGTCGGGGCCGCTCGATGTGCGGGCGCTGCGGGTGCAGTCGCGGGGGACGAAGCTCTTCGTGCAGTTTGATATTGGCAGCGTGGTGAATCTGTCGTCGGGCCCGGCGGGGGATGCGACGCTGCGGCTGGTGGTGACGAGGTCGCCGCAGAGTGTGACGGTGGATTTTCGGAATAGGACCGCGACGCGGTTCAACGGGTCATCGAACAGCGCGGTGTCGTGGCCAACGCTGGGGTACGCCGCGGCGCCGACGGTGGCGGCGAACCGGTTTGAACTCGAACTCGATACGGCGCTCATCGGCGGGCAGGTCGGGGACACGGTGTCGCTGAACTTCACCGGGGCGGATTCGCTGGCTTCGGCGGCGTCGTTCACGATGACGGACGCCGCGGTGACGCCGGTGCGCGGGGCGGCGGCGCGGTCGACGTGTACGGCTCTGCGTGTGGTGAGTTTCAATACCTTCCTGAGCGGTTTTGCGGACGCGGCGCGGCGGGCGCGGATCGTGCGGCTGCTCGACGGGGTCAATGCCGATGTGTACTGCTTCCAGGAGGAATACGACGGGACGCTGGCGCTGGCGCAGTCGATCATCAACGAGGCGGACCCGCTGGACAACGGGGCGGCGTGGAACGTGCTGAAGGCGGGGGAGCTGGTGATCGCTTCGCCGCACACGCTGGTGCCGGTGAACATGAACACCGCGTCGTACCAGGGCGTGGTGGTGGTGAAGGCCAGCGGCGAGGCGACGCTGGTGATCAACAACCACATGAAGTGCTGCGGGTATATCGGCTCGAGCGAGGACGTGCAGCGGATCGGTCAGGCGAACACGGCGATCTCGGTTTTCAACGCGTTCCGCGCCGGGACACTCTCGGCGGGACTCGCGCCGTACGCGGATGTGCCGGCGGTGGTGGTGGGGGACTGGAACCACGTTGGGAGCAATGCGCCGCTGGACGTGTGGCTGGCTTCGCCGGGGCCGGGACTGACGCAGGCGGTGGTGCGGCACCTGATCGGGCGCGAGGTGTGGACGTGGGCGGCGCCAAGCGGGACGGGGTTCTGGCCGGGGCTGCTTGATGTGGTGGCGTTCGACGCGGCGCGGACGAGCGTTGTGCGGTCGTTCGTGCTCGATACGGCGGAGTTGAATGCCGGGGAGCTCGCGTCTTTGGGGATGCTGAGCGGCGACAGCACCGCCAGCGATCACAAGATGGTGGTTGTTGATCTTGGCAGCGGGCCGACGGCGGACTTCAACGCGGACTCGGGCGTGAACACCGCGGACCTGACGTTCTTCCTCGGGCGGTTCGGGCTGGCGGCGACGGCGGGCTCGGAGGCGGCGCGGTGCGATTTCAATCGCGACGGGTCGGTGAACACGCCGGACCTCGTGTACTTCCTGGGGCGGTTTGGCACGGTGTGCGAGTAGGGTCCGGCGCGAAGGGCTGCCTTCGGCGATACTGCGACGATGCGAATCCCGAACTTGAACCTGCCGGGGCATCCGAGGCGGAAGCGGCGTGTGGGAAAGAAGACCACGGGTGTTGGTTTGGTCGTGGCGATCGTCGTTGCGCTGATCGCGGCGTGGAATCAGCGGCAGGGGGGATCGCCAAGCGGGCAACAGCGTGGGGCGTCGGGGGGCGCGGTGCAGACTTCGGGTGCGGTGCGATCGGACGCGGCTTCGCGCGAGAAGGCGACATCGAAGAGCAGCGGCGCGAGCGGCGTCGAGGACTGTGCAGGGGTCATCAAGGCGGCGCTGGAGGCGGAGCGGTCGGATGTCCTGGTGGAGTGTTTCGGGGACATCTTCAAGGTGCTCGAAGACGACAACGAGGGGTCGAGGCACCAGCGGTTCCTCGTGAAACTGTCCAACGGCGTGGTCATCAAGGTGTCGCACAACATCGATCTTGCGCCGCGAGTCCCGGCTGAGAAGGGCGACCGGATCGAATTCAAGGGCGAGTTTGAGTGGAACGATCTGGGCGGCGTGGTGCACTGGACCCACCACGATCCGGGCAAGCGGCGCGAGGGCGGGTGGATCCGGTTTGACGGCGAGACCTACGAATAGCCGAGCGCGGGCGGCGACACGCCATCGGGCATGGCCTACCATCGTTTTCCCCGTGTTCGTGGCGGGGTTCCGCCCCCGGATTTGCCCCCCCGGGCTCCCCCGGTTCCGCCCCTTTCGTCAACGAATCGACACCCGAAAAAATGGCCAAATCGAAGCCGACCGCCGGACGACCTGACGCCTCCAACGCCTCGGGTGCCGCTGCGCCCGCGAGAGCGCCGCGGCCCTTCGGGAGCAACTGGCCCGAACCGGCGCGGACGGTGCTCGATCTGCTCTCGAGCGTGTGGTTCGGCATCTTCCTGATGGTCGTGATCTTCGTGTATTCGAGCATCGGCTCGGCGGGGCTGTTCTACCCCACGGGGCTGAACATCTTCCGCGGGGAGAACTGGCACATCGAGTTTGTGCGGCAGTGGCGGGTGTTTGAGCTCACCGAGTTCGAGTGGTTCCACACGTGGTACTTCAACCTGATGATCGGGCTGCTGTGCGCGAACATCACCGTGACGACGCTGCGGAAGATCCGGCTGTCGTGGCTGAACGCCGGGGTGTGGATGATCCACGCGGGGATCATCATCCTGTGCATCGGCAGCGTGGTGTACTTCGGGAAGAAGGTGGAGGGCGACGCGACGGTGATCCGGCGGGCGGTGCGGATCAACTGGCAGGGGGCGGGGGGTGAAGCGGGCGCAAAGCCGGTGGTGATGCCGGCGCTCCCGGGGAACCGCGTCGATGTGCCGGCACCGGGCGGAACGTACACGTTTGTCGTCGCCGACATCAACCCCCGCTGGCCGATCCAGTCGGACGAGAACAAGGGCAAAGAGGCGTACAGCGTGAGCATCGCGGTGACGCGCCCCGATGGGGAGCGGTACATCCGCCAGCTTCTCGACGGCTACCCGCAGTACACCGAGGACGTGATCCCGGGCAAGGGGCGGTTCAAGAAGCAGGAAGAGTCCGGCGGCGAGGCGATCTTTGACAAGGAGATCGCGATGGAGCTTGCGCTGGAGCCGCAGGACCGTTTCTGGCTGAAGGACTCGTGGGCGCTGTATTCGCGCACGATGGGGGCGAAGGACTGGTCGCAGCGGGCGATCCGCGGGATGCCCCGGTACAACGACTATGTGCCGACGGAGGACGACGTGTGGGCCGCGCCGGGCGAGCCGGTGCCGGTGATGCCGCTGTCGATCCCGGTGGCGGCGAAGGAAGCGAACGACCCGCTGCGGGACGCGCAGGTGCGTGTGACGGGGTATCTGCGGTACGCGGTGCCGCAGACACAGATCGTGGCGGGGGGCGGCGCGACGCTGTTCCCGGTGGTGAACCTCGACTTTGAAAACAAGGCGATCGGCGGGCAGCGCGTGAACCTCGCGGCGCTGGATGCCTCGGCGAACACGGCGGCGCAGGGGCTGGTGGCGTTTCGGTGGGTGAACGACGCCGAGGGGCTGGAGCGGCTGCGGAACTCGGCGCAGCGGAAACTCTCGATCGTGGTGCCCGGCGAAGGCGGCGCGGAGCCGGTGCGGCACGACATCGTGATCATGCCGGAAGACCTGCAGAACACCGAGAACGCGGAGTTCAAGGATGTTCCGGGCCTGCCGAACGGAAAGAAGCTGGCGTACCGCATCAAGGGCAGCGCGGACAACCTGGCGATGGGCGAGCCGGACGAAGCGTCGGGGAGCAGCACGATCTGGGTGCTGATGGTCGAGTTCAAGACGCCGGAGCGGCAGTTCACGCGGTTCGTGGCGGACATCACGGCGCGGACGCGGGACGTGACGGACGCTTCAGACGGGGCGCACGGCATGGTGCCGCCCGATCCTTCGATCCTCACCGAATACACCCCGGCGCTGCTGGCCCCGGTGACGCTCGCGGCGGGCCCGGGCGATCTCGGCCTGCGCGTGCTGCTGAACACCGGTGGGCCGCTGCGCGAGCAGCCGGTGAAGCCGGGCGATGAGGTCGTGGTGAACGACCAGCTCACCATGACCGTGCGCGACTGGTCGCCCACGGGGCGCATCGAAGAGCGCCCGGCCATCGTGCCGACGGCGAGCCGCGACAAGGACATCGACCGCTCATTCCTGCTTTCGATGGTGAAGATCGAGATCACGCGGGCGGGCAAGACGGTGTCGCGCTGGTTGCCGTTCCACCGGTACTCGTATGTGGACGATGGGCACAGCGACGCGTCGCTGGGGCGGTTCACACCCGAGACGGTGCGGTTTGAGGACGGGCGCGAGGTGGAACTGCTGTTCTCGCGTGAGAGCATGCCGCTGCCGCAGCGTGTGGCGCTGCAGGATTTCCGGATCACGAGCCACGTGGGCGGCTTTGAGCAGGGCAAGATGGGGTCGATCCGCGACTGGACCAGCGTGCTGACCTTCGAAGACCCGGCGGCAACCGCGACGGGCGGTTGGACCGAGGGGATGACGATGAGCACGAACGACCCGGTGTCGCACAACCGTCTGTGGTACTTCCAGAGTTTCTGGGATGCGCCGCGGGCGCCGCGCTTCCAGGGCGATTCCGGGAGCGCGGGGCTGAACTACACCGGCGTGGGGATCGGCAATCGCGAGGGCGTGTACACGCAGCTCGCCGGGTGCTGTCTCTCGGTGTTCGGGATGCTCTACGCGTTCTACTACAAGCCGATCCTGCGGCGGAAGATGAAGGACAAGGCGCTGGCGGAAGCGGCGGCGAGCGGGCGGCTGGGCGCGGGCGATGCGGGCGAGCGTGTCCGCGAGGCCGTGCACGCCAACGGGCACATGGTGACGCAGAGCGAGCGGGCGGGTCTGCTGGAAGACGAAGGGAGCGTGCGTCGATGAAGAACGTCGTGCTGTGGTTGTGCGGGGCGGTCCTGGCGGCGTCGATCGCCGGTCTCGCGGCGTGGGGGTCGCTGCGCCAGTCGAAGGCGCCGGAGGGTTTCGCGGGGCAGATTGATCTTGCGAAGCTCGAGGCGCTCGCGGTGCACACCGACGGGCGGCTGAACTCATTGGAGTCGTTCGCGCGGTACACGCTGAAGTTTGTCAGCGGTCCGCGGCGGATCGACAACCAGCCGCCGGTGTTCTCGTACATCGACATGATGGCGCGGCCCGAGGTGTACGAGGATGTAGCGCTGGTGTACGTGAAGAACAAGACCATGCGGCAGGACCTGACGCAGGTGCTGACGCAGGCGGGCCAGGACAAGGCGTGGGCCGAGGCGTTCATGAAGGACGGGCTGATCTCGCCTTCGCTGCTGCAGCACCCGGATTCGCAGCGGCTGCTCGAGGGTTGGTCGCGTGACCTGATAAAGACGGCGAAGTTTGTGGACGACATCAACACGGCGCTGCACATCCGCGAACCGCGGCTGCTGTCGGCGCAGCTGCGGATCATCCCGCCGCCGCCGGCGCCGGACGACGCGAAGACGCCGTGGCTGAGCCCCAACGAGCTGTACCCGGGCGATACGACGATGCCGGAACTGGTGGGACGGATCCCGGAGGAATTGCAGGCGAGGCTTCGGGCCACGTGGGCGGCGCTCATCCGCGGGTGGAAGGCCCAGGACGCGCCGGAGGTGAACAAGCACATCGCTGATCTCACTTCGGAGCTGCACGAGGTGAACGAGGCGCTGTACCCGAAGCTCGAGCGTCTGAACGCCGAGAGCACGTACTTCAAGCTCAACCACCTTACGTGGGTGTGGGTGCTGTATCTGGTGGCGGTGGTGCTGCTGCTGATGAGCGTGGCGTACAAGTGGGACGGGGCCCGCGCGGCGGGGATGGGCGCGTTCACCGTTGCGTTTGTGCTCCACACCGGGGCGGTGATGCTGCGGTGGTACGTCTCGGGGCGGTGGCCGAACTCGAACATGTTCGAGGCGGTGACCACCAGTGTGTGGTTCGGCGCGGTGCTGGCGGTGGTGCTGGAGATCCTGGCCCGGCGCACGGCGATGCGGAATCTGTTCGCGCTCACGGCGGGCGTGGCCAGCGGGGCGGCGCTGATGAGCGCCCACTACCTGCCGCAGCTTGATGCGAACATCCGCAACATGATGCCGGTGCTGCACGACATCTGGCTGTACATCCACACCAACGTCATTATCGCTTCGTACGCGCTCATCGCCATGGCGGCGGTGACGGCGGGGCTGTACCTGGTCGGGCGGTTCTTCGGCGCGCCGGCCGCGTACGCCAAGCTCGGCGGGACCGACGCGGTGATGGACCTGGGTACGTCGGCTCTCCGAGCCGACAACTCGTCTGTGCTTCAAAGCGACGGACCGGGGATCGGGCGCGGGTCACGGGATGTCGGCTCGGAGAGCCGGCGTACCGGGGGCCGCAGCGTTCCGTTTGGCGAGGTGCTCGACGGGGCGACGCTCGTGCTGATGGAGTTGAGCTTTGTGCTGCTGTGGGCGGGGATCGTGATGGGAGCGATCTGGGCGGATCACTCGTGGGGCCGGCCGTGGGGCTGGGACCCGAAGGAGGTGTTCGCGCTCAACACGTTCCTGGTCTTCCTGGTGCTCGTCCACATCCGGCTGAAGGTGAAGGACAAGGGCCTGTGGACGGCGGTGCTCGCGGTGGTCGGGTGTGCCGTGATGCTGTTCAACTGGATCGTGATCAACTTTGTGATCTCGGGGCTGCACTCGTACGCGTGAGCGGCGCGGGTGATCCGCTTGGAAACGGCGGACCCATCCGGTGTGCGCTGCGCGTTAGCATGTCCTGATGCAATCCAAAGCCGCGACCGTCGCTGAGTATCTCGCCTCGCTGCCCGCCGACCGGCGTGACGCCGTGGAGGCGGTGCGCCGTGTCATTCTGAAGAACATCGACAAGGGTTTTCAGGAGACGATGCAGTACGGCATGATCGGGTACAGCGTCCCGCACTCGATCTTCCCGGCGGGATACCACTGCGATCCGAAGCAGCCGCTGCCGTTCGCGGGGCTGGCGTCGCAGAAGCAGCACATGTCGCTGTACATCATGGGGATCTACATGGATTCGCCGCGGCGGGACTGGTTCATCAAGGCGTGGAAGGACACGGGCAAGAAGCTCGACATGGGCGCGGCGTGCATCCGGTTCAAGAAGATCGAGGATGTTCCGCTGGAGGTCGTGGCGGAGGCGTTCAAGCGGATGTCGCTGAAGGGGTACGTCGAGGTGTACGAGGCGAACCTGGCGAAGTCGGGCTCGAAGCCGAAGGCTTCGAAGAGCGCGGGGAAGAAAGCCGCAGTGAAGAAGGAGACGGCGACGCCCGGGGTGAAGAAGAGGGCCGCGAAGGTGGCGAAGAAGCGGGTGACACGGACGAAGTGACACGGATCGCACATGTATGGCGGTTGCCGGGGTACGGCGGTTTCGCCGTGCCCAGCTGTGAAACTGGCTCGAATCGTGGCACACGCGGACGTGTACCCCGGCACCCGCAGGACCGGGTGCCGTGTTCAGCGCAACGAGCAAGCAAGGTTCGATTGCGTCTCGGGGGATTGAATCGGGACGTGTGGTCCGCCGTATCGCGCGGTGCATAACGCAAA
>CAYZFW010000013.1:0-7973 GCA_964477615.1 uncultured Phycisphaeraceae bacterium
TGCGGGATTGGGCTGGGAAGTGGGATCGGACATCGGGAATCTCCGGGGAAAGTGCGGATGATAGCGGCATGGTGGGGTGGAACCGGGCCGTGCCACTGCTGGGTCCGTCTGCGGAGACAGCAGTGCCGAGCTCACTGAGACGGGGAGCACTGATGTCGGCATCGGAATGCCGCCATCAGTGGCACGTCAACGATTTCAATCGGCGACACGTCGCTTTTAGGGAGATACGGGTACGCTCGCGTGCAATGATGACGAACTTCTCCACGCTCAGTGCTGTGCTGGTTGTCTTGGCGCTCGTCTTCGTTGGCTGTGCCAATGTGAAGCGAACGACACCCTCACCGGAGTCCCCGCGCGGTTTCATCTTCGCCGAACAGCCCCTCCCCGGCGGCGGGACGATGAACTACGCCGTGTACGTGCCGCGTCATCACACCGGCGCCGCCCCCATGCCCTGCATTCTCTTCCTCCACGGCCGCGGCGAGTCCGGCACCGACGGCAACAAGCAACTGATCCAGGGCCTCGGCAGCGCCGTGCAGTGGAACGCCGCAGAGTGGCCCTTCGTCATCATCCTGCCTCAGAAGCCCGACACAGACCAGCAGTGGGAGGCGTACGAGCCGGAAGTGATGACGATTCTGTCGCGCGTCAAGCGGCGGTGGAGCATCGATGAGGACCGCGTCTACCTCACCGGCCTCTCGCAGGGCGGTCACGGCACATGGACCATCGCCGCGGCGAATCCCGGTGTCTTCGCCGCCATCGCGCCCATCTGTGGGTATGCCAAGACGGTGACGCCTGAAGCGATTGCCAGAGGCATCGGCGACGTGCCGGTGTGGGCGTTCCACGGCACGGCCGACGATGTGGTACTGCCGAGTGAGACGGTTTCCGTAATCGAAGCGATCCGCGCGGAGCGGGCAGCGCGACAGAGCAGCGTGGAAGTGAAGATGTCGCTCTTCGAGGGCGTCAACCACGGCTCGTGGGACCGCGCCTACCGCGAGTGCGGGCTGGCGCAATGGCTGCTCTTGAAGAAGCGGGGGCAACGATGAGCGCCGTTCTGCTGGTCGTCGCCGCGCCCGCGGAAGCGGCGGCGGTGGCGTCGGCGTTCGATCCGGCGCGGTTTGCATCGAAGGAGGCCACGCCCGTGCGGTGGGGGTTGGTGACGCTCGCCGCTGCGGGCACGGCGAAACCCGGAGTCGACATGGTCGTCACCGGCGTGGGCAAAGCCAACGCCGCCGCGGGCGTCGCACGCGTGTTCGATCCAACCCGGCACAGCACGGTGATAAGCCTCGGCGTCGGGGGCGCGCTTCCACGCTCGCGGCTGGGGCTGCTCGATGTCGTGGTGGCCACGCGCAGCGTCTACGCCGACGAGGGCGTGCAAACCCCCGACCGCTTCATCGACATCGCGTCATGCGGCTTCGCGCCGGGGCAGGGCATCGGGCCCGCGAACGAAGCGCCCCCCGCGCACCTGGCGATGGGCGTCGACGCCGACGCGGCCATGGTCCAGCACATCAGCCAGCGGCTTTCTGCCCGCACCGGCGTCGTCGCGACCGTCTCAACATGCTCCGGTCGCAACCGTCACGCCACGCTCGTCGTCGAACGTACCGGCGGAATCGTCGAAGCGATGGAAGGCGCGGCGGTCGGGTTCACCGTGAAGCGAATAGCCCACGAAACAGGCTCGGCCGCGCGGTTCGTCGAGGTGCGTGTCGTCAGCAACACCACCGGGAACCGGGCCCGCCAGCGATGGGACCTCCCCGGAGCCCTCGCGATGCTCTCATCGATCACCCAGGCGCTCGTCGAATGCACGCCATAGCCGCGCCACCGAAGTCCGTTCCGACGGGACTTCGGTGCTCTTCCGCAGCCGCCCAGTGCCACGGCTTGGCGTCCGCGACAAGCCGTGCTCTTCGGAAACCCCCGGCAACGACACGGTTTGTCGCGGACGCCAAACCGTGGCACGTTGACTCTCACTTCTCCAACCGCTCGCGCCACGCCGGCAAATCAGCGTGCATCGTCAGGTCATACCGCAGCGGCGTGACCGTGATGTGCCGGCGCTTGATGTGGTCCACGTCGGTGCCGGGGTCGGCGCTGCGGAAGCCCAGCCCGCTGCCGCTGGACCAGTAGTACGCCTCGCCGCTGGGCGACAGGCGCTTCTCATACGAGTCCTCGAGGCCGTGGGTATTGTGGGGGCAGACGCGGATCTCGGGCCGCTCGGGCGTCGGCGGATTCAGGTGTGTGCCGTCCTCGCAGATGGGGATGTTCACCGAGATGCAGTCGTGCGGGCGCAGCCACCCAGCGCTCCCGATGCCGCCCTTGATGATCGCCTCGATCGCCCGCCGCGCGTGCGCGGCCCCCACATCGAACCGCGTGTGACCCTTGCCCAGGTGCAGGCTCACGGCGATGGCCGGCACCCCCAGGAACGCCGCCTCGATCGCCGCCGCCACCGTGCCGGAGTAAATGACATTGATCCCGATGTTCGCCCCGGCGTTCATGCCGCTGATCACCAGGTCCGGGCGCGTGCCGGGGCCGAACCGCTCGGGCCACAGCGCCGTGAGCGCCAGCTTCACGCAGTCAGCCGGACGGCCGTCCACGGCGACCCCCGACATCGTCGGGCTCACCGTTTCATTCGAGACCATCAAAGGTGTCTTGAAGGTGACGCCGTGCGACGTGGCGGACTGGACCGTGAGCGGTGCGACAGCCCATACAACTTCCGCCCCCCCGATCGGCCCGCCGAAGCGGTTGTGCGGGTCGGTGAGCGCGGTGTGCAGAGCCTCGATGCCGGGGGCATGGATGCCGTCGTCGTTGGTGAGGAGGATCTTCATGGGTGGCGTAGTCGGCGGGTACTTGGAGAGCGGGGTCGGGACGGTAGGTGGGCTGGTTCGACCGGCTCAGATAATGTCCGATAACAGGAAAACCCGGCTTGCATGATAGGTCTTTGTGAGGTATTCTGAGTTGTCCCGTCCGAGAAGACGGCGGCGAAACCGGCACCCATTCCCTGCTCGCGCATCCGAGATTCGCGCCGAGCACACCGTGGAACCAACGCGCGGGCGTGGCCCGTGCTGATCATTGTGGGGCCAGGGCCACACGCCGCGCTTCCAAGTCGGAGCGCAAGAACCCAAAGGAGATACGCGATGTCGACCCTGATGAAACGTTCGCTGCTCGTTCTGGCCTGTACCGGCCTCACCGCCGCCGTGGTGATCGCCCAGAGCGGCACCCCCGCCGGCACCCCCGCGATGCCCACGAAGGACCAGGTGAAGGACGCCGCCAAGGACGCGATGGAGAAGGGCAAGAAGGCCGCCGAGGACGCCGTGAACAAGGCCAAGGAGGCCGCCGGCGGGGCCGCCGGTGGCGCGGGCGGCGTCGACATGCAGGCCATGGAAGCCGAGATGATGAAGGCCATGCAGCCCGGGCCCATGCACGAGTGGCTCAAGCACTTCGAGGGCGAGTGGGACACGACGGTCAAGTCGTTCCAGTCCCCCGGCGGCGAGCCCCAGGTCATGAAGATGCACACCAGCAGCACCATGGCCATGGGCGGGCGCTACCTCCTCGCCAAGGTGACCGGCGAGATCGACATGGGCCCGATGGGCAAGGTCCCCTTCGAGGGCCTCTCCACCATGGGCTACGACAACATGCAGAAGAAGTTCATCAGCACCTGGTACGACAACATGTCCACCGGCATGATGATCGAGACCGGCACCGTCGACGGCGCGGGCAAGGTGCTCACGCTGGAAGGCGAGAACTGGAACATGTTCACCAACGGCATGGCCAAGAGCAAGTCCGTCACCACCGTCATCGACGACAAGACCCACAAGCTCGAGATGTGGAGCGTCGGCCCCGACGGCAAGATGATGAAGTCGATGGAGATCGAGTACGTCAAGAAGTAACCGGCGAGCGTGACGCGGCGTCGCCGCGACAGCCAGCCATCCACGGCAGCACCCACCGGCGGCTCTTTGGGCCGCCGGTGTTGTTCTCTGGGGTTGACCGGGCCCGGGCGGACGAGCGGTCTTCACACAAAATTGTTCCCGCCTTGGATCGGCTGAAACTGTGCTGTGCAAAATGACCATTCGTCGACGCGGCTCGGACTCGCCCGGCCGTGCGGCTTGCCTGCTCACGTCATCTGGAGACGCGTATGCCCCGTGCATTCCCCTCGCTATCCGTTGCCGCATCCACTCTTCTCGCCCTCGCCGGCTCGTGCGCGGGCGGCGACGCGTTCACGCTGGTTCACATCCCCGACACGCAGTTCTACAGCCAGAGTTTTCCGGCCACCTTCACCGCGCAGACGCAGTGGATCGTGGACAACAAGAACCGGCTCAGGATCGCGTTTGTCAACCACATCGGCGATGTTGTTCAGAACGGAGCGAACGGTGGGAACACGATCGAGTGGCAGCGGGCGGACGCGGCCATGGACCTGCTCGACGGGGTCGTTCCGTACGTCGCGGCGCTGGGGAACCACGATTACAACACCGTCAGCAGCAAGTCCAGCGGGTCGTCGGCCTTCCAGCCGTGGTTCGGCCCCGCGCGGTACTCGTCGTACCCGTGGTTCCTCGGCGCGGCCG
Source organism: uncultured Phycisphaeraceae bacterium (assembly GCA_964477615.1). Classification (GTDB taxonomy): domain Bacteria; phylum Planctomycetota; class Phycisphaerae; order Phycisphaerales; family UBA1924; genus JAFLCM01. The sequence goes on from CAYZFW010000013.1 coordinate 4,542, forward strand.
CGGACAACGAGAACTTCGCGTCCACCTTCACGGCGGGTGGCTACACGTTCCTGAACCTCACGCTGGAGTGGCAGCCCGACGCGGCGGCCCTGGCGTGGGCACAGCAGCGGATCGACGCGAACCCCGGACTTCCCGTCATCATCAGCACGCACGAGCACTTGCAGGACGCGGACACCAACGGGAACGGCGCGGGCCGCACGACCGCCGGCGCATTGACGTTCAACAACCTCGTCCAGAACAATCCGGCGGTGTTCATGGTCGAGTGCGGACATCACCACCGCGGGCACAACGGGTTTGACGGGGAGCATCACCAGTTCGGCGTGAACATCGCGGGGACGGAGGTGGTCGAGTTCCTGTCGGACTATCAGGCGTATCCCGGCGGAGGCGAAGGGTGGCTGCGGTATGTGAAGTTCGACGTGCCCAACGACCAGCTCCTGCTGCGGACCTATTCGGTGACGCTCAACCAGTTCCAGGATGACGCGCTCAGCCGCATCACGGTGCCCTTTGACTTCGCGCGGCGCTTCGCCACGGGCACGCCTCTCGCACCGAAGTTCTCGACTCTTGTGTTTCAGGAAGGTCTCAACGGCTACTCGGGCACCAGCGACACACAACTCAGCAGCGCGTCACCCGCGGCCGCAGCGGGCAGCGATCCGAGTCTCAGCGTGGACGCCCTCGACGGCACGCCGGGGGGGCCGAACCATGGATTGATCCGCTTTGACGGGCTCTTCGGCACCGGTCCCGGCCAGATTGCGCCGGGATCGGACGTGCTGCACGCCCGCCTGCGCGTCAATATCACCAATCCCGGAAGCTTCTGGAGCTTTCACCGCATGCTCGCCGCGTGGGACGAGAGCGCCACCTGGAGCAGCCTCGGTGGAGGTGTGAGCCCCGATGGAACTGAAGCGATCGGGGCCCCCGACGCCTTCCTCGGTGCAAACAACGGGAACGCGGTTGTGCCGGTGGGCTATCTTGATCTCGACGTCACCGCCTCGCTCCGCGCTTGGATGAACGGTGCGGTCAACCATGGCTGGGCCATCCTCCCCGCCTCCGCCGGCACCAACGGCATCGATTTCAACACCTCCGAGAACGCCTCGCTTGCGACCCGCCCGCAGCTCATCGTCACGATGCCCACGCAAGCGGTGAGTGTCGCGACGTTCCGGCAGGGTCTCAACGGCTACACCGGCGTGAGCGACACCGAGCTCCGTCAGGCCGATCCAACCGCGCCGCAGGACGCCAACTCAGCCATGACGCTTGACGCTGATGATCCCAACGGCAGCGGGAGCGGCACGCAGGGCCTCTTGAAGTTCGGGGAGCTCTTCGGGTCTGGCGTGGGGCAGATCCCGTCGGGCTCGCGGATCACTTCGGCGGTTCTGCTGCTCAACGCTTCGGATGCCGGGAGCGGGTTCACCGTGCACCGCATGATCGCGCCCTGGACGGCGGGCGCGACGTGGGACAGCCTCGCGGGCGGGGTGACGCTGAACGACGCCGAGAGCGAAGTGCTCACCCTCGCGTCCGCCGGCGCGAACGCTTCCGTCGCGGCCGTTGGTGCCGGCGTTCTGTACCTCGACGTCACCGAAGCGGCTCAGGCGTGGGCGGCAGGCGAGCCGAACAACGGGCTGCTGCTCCGACCCTTCGCGAGCGCGAGCAACGGAGTGGACATCGTGACATCAGAAGGCGCGTTGGAATCGCAGCGACCGACGCTCGTTGTCCGCTTCATCGCCCCGCCCCAGCCATGTGCGGGTGACCTCAACGGCGATCTCGCGGTGAACACCTCGGACCTGACGGCGTTCCTCGGCGCCTTTGGATCGTGCGATGGAAGTCCGTCGTTCAATCCCGAGGCCGACTTCGACACCAGCGGCTGTGTGAACACCCTCGATCTCACGGTCTTCCTCGGGGCCTTCGGGCAGCCCTGCCGGTAACTCGCTTATCGCCACCACAACCAGGGCGTGCGTCCGCCGCGAATGGCGGGCGCACGCCTTGTTCGACCTCACCCGACCGGGCGTCGGCGCCCAATGTGTCGTCTTTGGATCGCACTGATTCTCCGGGAAATCGAGCGCCGATCAGCGTGATCCTACAACACGAGGGGCTTGCTCTGACTGCACGGGGAGGTGATCCCCGCGTCGATCATGAGCCGCGCCAACTGACAGGCGTCGTGCTCGGTGAACGCGCCAACGTCGAACGAATCGACGTCCAGCACGCCGACGCACGACTCCGCTCCGCCGCGCCGCGCGAAGATGGGCACGACCACCTCGCTCTGGTCGCGTGGGTCGCAGGCGACATAGTCCGGGCCGAGGACGCGGACATCGCGCACGACGATGGAGCGCTGCTCGCGCCACCCGCGCCCGCACACGCCGTGGAGCCCGATGGGGCTGCACGCGGGCTTGTCGCGCCGGTGCCCGAGGGTCATGGTGTCCACGCCCTCGTCCTTGAAGTAGAAGCCAATCCACGACACCCCCTGCGGCGAGAGCGCATCCCACGCGGCATCGACAAAGCCTTTCATCGCGGCGTCGGGGTCGGCCGACGGTTTGAAGCGGAGCCGGGAGTAATCGCGCGGTGTCGTCACGTCGTGGCTCACTTGAGGTCATTCTCCAGCACAACGCGGTATCGCGCCTTGCCCGCGTGCAGGTGCTCCAGCGCCTCGTTGGCCTTGCTCATCGGGAACACCTCGCACACCGGCTTGATCTTGTGACGGGCGCAGAATTCCGTCATCACCGCCGTGGTCACGGGCGAGCCCAGCGGCGAGCCGCTGAGGCTCTTCTGGCCCACGATCATGGGGAAGATCGGCACCGGCACCGGTTCCAGCACCGCGCCCACGAAGTGGATGCGACCCTTCGGCGAGAGCGCGTTCAGGTAGGACATCCACGGCAGCGTCACGTTCGCCGTGACGAGGATGAAATCCAGTTGCCCGGCGATCTTCGCAAGCTCGGACTCGTCGGTGGAGGTGACGGCGCGGTGGGCGCCGAGTTTCATCGCTTCGCTTGCCTTGGCGGGGCTGCTGGTGAACGCCGTGACTTCGCACCCCCACTTGTTGAGGAACGCCAGAGCCATGTGCCCCAGGCCGCCGATGCCGACGACCCCGACGCGGTCGGTGGGCGCGACACCGAACTGCACGATGGGGTTGAAGACAGTGATCCCGCCGCAGAAGAGCGGGCCGGCGGAGACGGGGTCGAGGCCGTCGGGCATCGGGATGCACCACTCGGCCTTGCATCGCACGCGCGAGGCAAACCCGCCGTGGCGACCCACGATGGTTTGCTCCGCGGTGGCGCAGAGGTTGTGGTCGCCGCCCATGCACTGGCGGCACGTCATGCACGAGCCGCTGAACCACCCCAGGCCCACGCGCTGGCCGATCTTCAGGTGTTTGACGCGAGAGCCGAGCGCCGAGACGGTGCCGCTGACCTCGTGCCCCGGCACGAAGGGGAACGCCGTCATGCCCCA
>CAYZFW010000013.1:7983-15411 GCA_964477615.1 uncultured Phycisphaeraceae bacterium
ACCTCGAGGCCTCGCTGGACCTGGTCTCCGCCGGGAACGCCGTCATGCCCCACTCGTTGTTGAGCATGGAAAGGTCGGAGTGGCAGATGCCGCAGTGCGTGACGGCGATCTCGACCTGCTCGTCTCCCAGCGGGCCCGCTTCGTACTCGAAGCGTTCGAGGCGCCCCTTGGCGGTCTTTGCGGCGAGTGCGGCGATGGTGGGCATGGCGGGGTTCCTTCGTGGGGCTCGGAGTATCAGCGACCGCGAGGGGTCCACTGTAATCGCCGCGCCTCGGGCACTTTCTGGATACCGCTGAAGCAAGACCCGGTGGGGCAGGCTTCCGGCCTGCCTTCCCCTGTGGAGGCCGGGTGGAAGACCACCCCACCGACCTCAAGGCAGATCGAACACCAGCGCCTCAGCGCCAATCTCGAACGTGAGCGCAAGCTCACCCGCGCCGGTGATCCCCGCGCCGTCGCCCTGTTCAAGGCGTGTGCCGTTGATGCTTGCCCCGCCGCGAGCCATCTGGACCCACACGCGCCGCCCGGCGCGGAGCGTGTGCGACGCGCGCCCGCCCGCGGGGAACGCACCAGCGAAGACGGTCGCGTCCTGACGAATCGCGGTGGTCCCCGCCGAGCCGTCGGGCGTGGCGATGGGGATCAGTGTTCCTGATTGAGCTGCAGCGCGGATGGGGCGCTGGTCGTACGTCGGCTCCCCGCCGGGCTCGCGCGGCGTGATCCACACCTGCAGCAGGTGCACGGGCGTGGTGGGGGAGGCGTTCATCTCGCTGTGGCGGATGCCGCTGCCGGCGCTCATGCGCTGGATCTCGCCCGGTCGGATGACGCCGCGGTTCCCGAGGCTGTCGCGGTGCTCGAGTTCGCCCGAGAGGACATAGGTGATGATCTCCATGCTCTTGTGCGGGTGCATCCCGAAGCCGCGACCCGGGGCGACGATGTCCTCGTTGATGACGCGCAGCGGCCCAAAGCCCGTGTGCGCCTCGTCGTGGTACTCGCCGAAGGAGAAGGTGTGCCACGTGTCGAGCCACCCGTGATCCAGGTGGCCGCGCTCGGCGGCCGGGCGGCGGACGATGGTGAGCGAATCGGTGGCGGTCACGGCCATGATCGGTCTCCTTTGTGTGGGCGCTGATCTCTTACTGTGGTTCCATCAAGGGGTAATCCGTGTACCCCTTTGCGCCCTGCGTGTAGTACGTCGATTCGTCGGTTGGGTTCAAGTCCGCCGCCGCGCCGCCGCGCCGGAAGCGCTCGGGCAGGTCCGGGTTTGAGATGAACAACTTTCCGAAGGCCACCGCGTCGGCGCAACCGTCGCGGATGACGCGCGTCGCCGTGTCGAAGGTAAAGCCCGCGTTGGTGATGAGCACCGACTTCACCAAGGGGCGGAAGAGATCGCACGTCGGGCCCTGCTCGTCGCCCGGCCCCCAAGGGTTCATGATGTGCTGGTAGACCACGCCGAGACGCGAGAGTTCCTTCACCGCGTGCGTGTAGGTGGCGCGCGGATCGGAGTCGCCGGCGCTCCCGTGGTGCCCCGCTGGCGAGAGACGCACGCCCACACGCTCCGCGCCCCACACCGAGATCACGGCCTCGCACGCCTCGATGAGAAACCGCGTGCGGTTGACGAGCGAGCCGCCGTAGCGATCGCCACGCAGGTTCGTCCCATCCCGAAGGAACTGCTCGGGCAGATACCCGTTGGCGCCGTGCAGTTCGACGCCGTCGAACCCGGCGTCCTTCGCACACACCGCGGCATGGCGGTAGTGCTCGATGATCGCGCCGATCTCGTGCGTCTCAAGGGCGCGGGGTGTGACGCGGGGTTTCGGCCCCGAGGGCGTGCGGCACGTCCCTCCCGGATTCACAGCGCTCGGCGCAACCGGCGGCTCACCGCGGGGCTGGAAGTCCGGGTGGCTATACCGCCCCACGTGCCACAGTTGGCAGAAGATGCGCCCGCCCGCGTCGTGGACGGCGCGCGTGACACGCTTCCACCCTTCGACGTGCGCCGGCGTATAGACCCCCGGCACCGTCGGGTAGCCGTGGGCCCGCGGCTCGATGCACGTCGCCTCGCTGATGATGAGACCCGCCGAGGCGCGCTGCGCGTAGTACAGCGCCGCGAGCTCACCCGGCGTGCCGTCGGGCAGCGCCCGGCATCGCGTCAGCGGCGCCATCAGCACGCGGTTGGCCAGCGTGATCGGGCCGAGGGAGAGTTGGGTAAAGAGGTCGGGCATGGGAAGTGACGAGTTGGCCGGGTGCCAGGTCACACGCGCACGATCACGTCGCTCGTCTCAAACCTCACCTTGGGGAACGCCGCGTACTTGTCGCCCGCGGCCCGGTAGCCGATCGCGCAGCCCACCAGCGCGGTGTACCCCGTCTCGGGCAGCTTCAGCAGCTTGTCGTACTCGGGGGCAACGATGCCCTCCATCGGGCACGCGTCCACGCCCAGCAGCGCGCACGTCTCCATCAGGAATCCCAGCGCGATGTACACCTGCTTGGCGCACCACGTATCAAGGTCCGCCGCGGGCATGGAGTTCACGATCCCCAGCATCATGTCCTTGTACCCGCGCATCGGGTCGCCGGGGATGTCGCGCACCTTGATGATGCGCTCGATGTAGCGGTTCACATCATCCGCGTTCATGGTCTTCCGCCCCGCGAGCACGACCATGTGCGAGCAGTCCTTCGGCTGCGTCTGGTTCCAACTGATGGCCGGCAGCTGGTCCTTCACCTTCTGATCCGTGATGACAACGAACTTCCACGGCTGCAGGCCGAACGACGAGGGCGAGAGCACCAGCGACTGCTCGATCGCGTTCCAAACGTCCGCAGGGACTTTCCGGGCGGGATCAAACTGCTTGGTGCTGTAGCGCCAGCGGAGCGAGTCAAGAACGGCGGACGGGGTGGTGGGCATGGGGGTCTCCAAATGGCAGATGGCAAGGAGTCAACGTGGTGAAGCGACATCAGGGTCGATGCCTTGATGCCTCATGCCTTGATGCCTTCCGCATCACGGCACGCAGAACCCGCCGTCCACCAGCAGGTCGTGCCCGGTGATGAACGACGCGGCGTCGGAGAAAAGGAACAGCACGGGGCTGGCGATCTCGCTCGGGCGCCCGGTGCGACCGATCGGGTGCATCGCGGTGAACTGGCTCATCGCGTCGGGGTTGCGGTTGCCCGTGAAGCGGTCGAACATGTCCGTTTCGATCGCCGCGGGCGACACGCTGTTGACGCGGATGTTCTGCTTGGCGGTCTCCATCGCGGCGGTCTTGGTCAGACCGATGACCGCGTGCTTGCTGGCGATGTACACGCCCGCACCCGGCATGCCGATGCGCCCCGCGATCGAAGCGTTGTTCACGATGCTGCCGCCCCCGCCCCCCGGGTTCTTCAGCATCGCCGGGATCTCGTGCTTCAGGCTCAGCAGCACGCCCAGCACGTTGATGTCAAAGCACTTGCGGTACTGCTCGACGCTCGCTTCAACGATTGGGCCCATGACCTCAACCCCGGCGTTGTTGAACGCGAAGTGCAGTCCCCCGCCCGCGCCGGGCACGAGGGTGACCGCGGCGTCGACGGCGCTCTTCACGTGGGCCTCGTCGGTGATGTCGCCCTGCACGAATCGGGACTTCACGCCGAAAGCCGCGATCTCCGCCGCCGCTTTGGCGCCCTCGTCGGCGCGCCGACCGGTGATGACGACGTTCACGCCCTCGCGTGCCAGCGCGACCGCGGTCACGCGTCCGATGCCGCCGGTCCCGCCGGTGACCAGCGCGGTCTTGCCCTTCAGTCCTGTCAGGCTCATGGCATGCTCCTCTGGTGCGCGGGCCGGTGGTGGCCCGGTGGGTTCTAGGGGTGGGTCCTACATCTGCGATGCCTGTACCACCGATCTGGTGACAGGGTGCGAACCGTAGGCCTACAATGCGGCATCGCATAGTACATACTCAAGCGTGATGTAGTTACCATTCAGTGACCATCAGGGCGACCCCGAAGGAGCGACGACGTGACCCAACTCAAGGCCAGGCGAAAGCCCACCGTTGTTGAAGATCAGGTAAAGACCGCGTTCCGGCCGGTCGCCGCCTCGCCGATGGTTGCCGTAGGCAGCAACGGCAGCCCCTCCGCGAACGGCACATCCCCGTCAGCCTCGAAGGCCCCCGACGTCTTCAACCCCAAGTGCCCCTCGCAGATCATCCTCGAACGCATCGCCGACAAGTGGACCGTCCTCATCATCCACAAGCTCGACAAGAAGACCATGCGATTCGGCGAGCTCAAGCGCGAGATCGGCGGCGTGTCGCAGAAGATGCTCACGCAGACCCTGCGGAACCTCGAGCACGACAAACTCGTCGAACGCAAGGTCTACCCCGTGGTCCCGCCCAAAGTCGAGTACTCCCTCACCCCGCTGGGCCGCACGCTGCTGAACCCGCTCGGAGCCCTGTGCCGCTGGGCCCAGGAGCACATCGACGACGTGATGGAAATGCACAACCGCCGGAAAAAGAAGGCCTGATCGGAGCGAAGGGGCCGCCTGCCGGGGTGCGGCGTTCGGGCATGTTCAACCGGACCCCGAACCCCGAGCCCCGAACCCCGCCTCATACGCCTCCGCCGCCGCACGCCCGCGCTGCGGACTCACCAGGAACATCCCGGCGATACCCAGGACGAAGAACACCGTCACCACCGCAAGCGCTGTGCGCTGGCCTTGCGACGCGGTCAACTCGCCGTAGACCGGTGGCCCGATCGCGCCCGCGAGCATGTAGGCCAGTCCGCGCAGGCCGAAGAACTCGGCGGTCTTGCTCTCGGGGATCATCGATCCCGCCAGCGCCCGCGCCGAGGTCCCCGTCGCGCCAAGCCCCACTCCCACGCCCAACCCCACCAAAGCAATGTGCCAGAACGGCGCCGCTGCGGGTGGCAGCGCGATCGCCGCCAGCGAGGTTAGCAGCCAGATCACCAGCGACGCCGTGACGGTGGCGCGGTGCCCGGCGCGGTCCTGAACAACGCCCGCGGCGTACGCCGCCACGCCGCTCACCAGCGCCAGCACCCAGATCATCAGCAGCAGTTGCACGCCCTGAAGATACTGAAATCCGAGCACCCCGATGAACGTGATGTACGTCGCCATGCCGCACGAGAACACGGTGAACACGCCCAGGTACACCGAGAGATCCCGGAATCGGCGAACGGATCGAAGGCTCTCCCACACGCGCCGGAAGCCGATGCTCACGATCGTCGAGCCCTTCGGCATCCGCTCGGGCGCCTTCCGCTCCTTCAGGATCGTCATCGTCGGGATCATGTTCACCAGGAACCAAAGCCCCGCAAAGACGAACACCCACCGATACCCCGCGTCCGTCGGCGCACCCCCCCACAGCCCGGGGTTCACGAGCACCGCCAGCGGCAGGCAGATCAGCACGCCCACGTAGCCCATGGTCCAGCCGATGGCGCTCACCCTCCCCACCGTCTCACGCGTGGTGAGTTCGCATAGAAACGCACTGACGAAACTGTCACCAGACATGAAGCACACATTGGCGATCACGTACAGCGTCATCGCCAAAGCCACGTCCCCAGGGCCTACCAGCCCCAGCGCGCAAGTGAACAGCGCACAGATGACGCCGGTGGCGATCAGAAACACCTTTTTATGCCCGCCGAAATCCGCCACCGCACCAAGCAGCGGCCCGGCGACGATCATGATCAGACTGGTCACCCCGGAGCAGACGCCCCACAGCCGCACACCTTCGCCGGGCGTCGCGGCCACTCTGTTGGTGAAGTACGTCGCAAAGAACACCGTCGTGATCAGCAGCGTGAACGACTGGTTCGCCAGGTCGTACATCCCCCACGCCCACACCTCCTTGGGGTTGGGCAGGCCGGCGAAGGGGTTGAGGCGGCGCGGGATCGCGGGCATCCGCGCAGCCTAGCGGAACGCCCACGCACGCGCCGCGCCCTCGCGCTCTGCGGTACCATTGACCACACAGGCCACGCATGCCCTCACACGCCGACGACACCGCGCCCCTCCCCATGCCCGACGACTCATCGTCGGTGCCGCCGCCTTCGCTCGGCAGCACCGCAATCGGCGGCGGCACGTGGGCCATGGAGCCCATCGGGAGCTCCGCCGAAGGCTCTTCCCCCGGCGCGACCGATTCCAAAGCGATCGACCTCACCATCGCCCGCCTCGCCGTCGAGCGCGGCCTCTGCACACCCGAAGAGGTCGAGTTCTGCCAGCTCAAGCAGCGCGAGCGCAAGTACGCCGGCAAGCCCATCGCGGAACTGCTGGTGGAGAGCGAGAGCCTGACGCGCCGCCAGTTGAACCGCCTGCGCGACGCCGCCGTGAGCGGACGCACCGGCTCGAAGCTCCCCGGCTACACCATGCTGGGCAAACTCGGCGAGGGTGCCACGGCGACGGTCTTCAAGGCACGCCAGGACAGCCTCAACCGCCCCGTGGCCGTGAAGGTGCTGCCCAAGCGCTTCGCGGGCAACCCGAAGTACGTCGAGCAGCTCTACGCCGAGGCCCGCATGGCCGCCTCGCTCAACCACCCCAACCTCGTCCAGGCGTTCGATGTCGGCAGCCACGGCGAGCACCACTTCATGGTCATGGAGATCGTCGACGGCGAGACCGTCCACGACCGCATCTTCCGCAAGGGGATGCTCGAAGAGGAAGAGTCGCTCGACATCGTGCTCGCCGTGGCGCGGGCGCTCGCCCACGCCCACGCGACCGGGCTCGTCCACCGCGACGTGAAGCCCAAGAACATCATCATGGCCGAGGGCGGCGTCCCCAAACTCACCGACCTCGGGCTGGCACGTTTCACCGAAGACCGCGCCGCCGCCGAGGCCGAGAAGGGCAAGAGCCTCGGCACGCCGTACTACATGAGCCCCGAGCAGGTCCGCGGCGACGTCGACATCGGCCCCGCCACCGACTGCTACTCGCTCGGCGCATCGTGGTACTTCATGATCACCGGCAAGACCGCCTTCACCGGCGCCGACTCCGACGAGATCATGCGCAAGCACGTCGAAGAGCCCCTCACCCCGCCCATCGCCCACCGCCCGGACATCACCCCCGGCATCAGCGACATGATCTGCAAGATGATGGCCAAGGACCCCGCCCGGCGCTACGCCTCGTGCGAGGACATCATCGTCGAGCTCGAAGCCTGGAAGACCTACCACGCCATGCGTGCGGCGGAGCGTCTTGAGCAGACGGCCCCTTCAAAGCCCTGATCGCCCCTCCTTTCCTCCGTTCCCGGCCCCCGTTCTCGCCCCGCCCGGGCCCATTGACACCGCCACTATCATTCTGACGACAACCCGGCGAGGGTCCGCGCTGTCACTCTCGACCCATCCCGAGCCCAGTGCCAGCACCGAATCAGAGCTGATACCGGGACCCAACCCCAGGGCGAATCCACCATGACCACCTCCCCGACCAACCCCCCCCCCCCCCCCCCCCCCCCGAGGACCCCCAACCCCCGGAAAGGTGGGCCCCCCCCCCGCAACCAAAAC
>CAYZFW010000014.1:0-15204 GCA_964477615.1 uncultured Phycisphaeraceae bacterium
GGCCGGGGGTGAGCCCGGGGGAGAGGGCGGAGTCTTCAAAGCCTGTGAGGTCGTAGTTCATGGTGGCTCTGGGGGAAGTCCGGCGGGGGGCCCGGGGGGCGGGGGAAGGCCGGGGGTTGGTCTTGAAAGGGCCCGCGTGGCCCGGATCCTCTGCTCGTGGGAGCCGGGCGGATGCACGCGGGCCTCCACCTGATCCCCCCCGCGCCCCCGGATGGGCGCGCAGTGACCGCTCCAGACTTTGCGGCTGATCAACGCAAATCGATGACAGTCAAGGACTTAGAATTTTTGCGGGAATCCCGGATTCCGTTCTAGGCGGGGCAGCGTGGGTGCGCGGCGATGGATGATGCGGCAGGAGAGATACCCTATTATGGGGGTGTGTGTGGGTCTGGGTCGTGGCGGGGGATGGGGCGTCGGGTGAGTGATCGCCCACGGCTCCATTCGCTCAGTTCAACCACCCCCAAGCCTGCCCTGACACCGATTCCCGACCCCCCGGTCCGTCCGACCCGCCCGCACTTGCCCCCACTCCTGTTTTCGCCTACCCTTTCCTCCCCCGCTTGACACCTAGCGGCCAATTCAAGCCCCATGCCCATGACATGCGGCCCGCCCTTCAACAGTGCGGGTTCTTCGGTGGGCCGAACCGGCGGTTGTGCGAGTGTGTACGCCGACCGAGTTCCCACCCGACGTTGAGCAGGACGCTCAACCCCTCGGGCCGCGGTGTTTCTGTCTGCACGGACCACGAGTTCCGACTTCGAGTTCGGGACCTTTGACAACACGAGATCGCGAGAACGACATGCGCCAGACCACGATCATCACCCAACCCGAGAAGCAGCTGAACAAGGCGTGGCACCTCGTCGACGCCGACGGGCAGCGCCTCGGCCGCATGGCCACGCAGGTGGCCATGGTCCTCATGGGCAAGCACCGCCCGACGTACACGGCCCACGTGGACACGGGTGACTTTGTCATCATCGTGAACGCCGACAAGGTTGTGATGACCGGCAACAAGGCCGAGCAGCGCACCCGGACGTTCTACTCGGGGTACGCCGGTGGTCTGCGGACGGCGACGTACCGCCAGCTGCTGGACCGCAAGCCCGAGTCCGTCATCGAGGATGCGGTTCGCCGGATGCTGCCCAAGGGGCGCTTGGGGCGGCAGATGTTCGGCAAGCTCAAGGTGTTCAAGGGTGCCGAGCACCCGCACGCCGCCCAGCAGCCGGTGGCGATGAAGATCGCCTGATTGTCGTCACCCACCACGCACCAGAGATCACCCAAGAGACCACCCGCCGGCACCGCCGGTTCACACCCCTCGGCAGCACGACCATGAACGAACTCTCCCCGATCGCCCCCGCCGCCAACGCCACCCCGGTCCTCAAGCAGGCGCTCCCCCCGGATCGCTTCGGCTGGTGGTGGGGAACGGGCCGGCGGAAGACGGCGGTCGCCCGCGTCCGCATCAAGCCCGGCACCGGGCAGTTCACCATCACCTGCACGCGCAAGAAGACCAAGCAGATCAACGAGTACTTCTCTGAGATCCGCGACCGCAACGACTGCATCGCTCCCCTCAAGATCTCCGGGCTCGAGGGCAAGTTCGACGTCGTCGCCCGCTGTGACGGCGGCGGGTTCATGGGCCAGGCTCAGTCCATCCGCCTGGGCATCGCCCGGGCGCTGAAGGGCTACGACCCGAGCCTTGAAGGCGCTCTCCGCGACGCCGGCTTCCTGACCCGCGACCCCCGCGAGGTCGAGCGCAAGAAGTACGGCCAGGCTGGTGCGCGTCGCCGGTTCCAGTTCTCGAAGCGTTGAGCCTGGAAATCATCTGTTCGGATCTCTCGAACGCCCGCCTCGTGCGGGCGTTTTTCTTTTGCGATCAGATGCCTGTCGATCTCGCTGACCCGGATCGATCAGCCGGAAGTGCAAGCGCGAGCTTCACGCCGCCTCGCTCCGAGCACCCCCGGTAGCACAAACACCGTCACCGCCCACACTAGCGCCAGCCCCAGGGTCATCACGATCCCCAGTGACTTGATCCCGCGGTGCTCACCGATGAGCAGGGCGGCGAAGCCCAGGATGGTGGTCAGTGTCGTGAGGGTGATGGCGCGTCCGCTGCCGCCCGCGAGGCCCGGTGGCGGGTCGCTCGGTTGAAGTCTCCAGCGGCGGACAGCGTGGACGCCGCAGCCCACGCCGATGCCCACGATCAGCGGCATGACGATGAGGTTCGCCAGGTTCAGGGCCATCCCCAGAACCCGCATGATCGCCAGCATCATTGCGGCCCCGAGCAGCACCGGCACGAGTGCGATCGCGGCGTCGGCGAGGTTGCGGAAGTCGATCAGCAGGATGAGCGCGATGGCGATGAGCGCGTAGATCGCCGCGTCGCGGTAGGCGCCGGTGATCAGACGGGTGGACTCGTAGATCTGGACCGTGGGCCCGGTTGCACTCGGCGCGGCGGCCAGCACCGCAGTTGCGAAGGGTCCGAGGCGCGCTGGTGAAAGGACGCCGCCCTCGGTCTCCTTGGGATACACGCGCAGCAGCAGCGAGCCGTCGGGCGCGATCATGGTGTCCTTGAGAGCCTGCGGCAGGCGCTCGGGCGGCAGGGGCGAGGCGGCGCGGAGGTCCATGAGGGTGGACGCGAGACGGTCGCGGTCCTGCTGGTACGCCTGCATGGCTCGCAGCAGCGGGGCGTCTTCGAGGGCCGTGAGGGATCGCGCGGCGGCGGCGAGTTCGGCGTCCTTGCTTTCAAAGGCCTTGGCCAGCGATTCACAAACGCTGCGCAGGGCTGCAGGGTTTGGTTCGGACGATTCGCTCAAAGCGGTGCGGTAGAAGCGGTCGTCGGGGAGGGATTCGAGCACGGCTCGCTTGGCGGCGAGTGAGGCGTCCTCCTCGAACAGCATCCCGGCGCCGCCCACATCGCCCACCTCGGGCAGGGCGCGGAGCCGGATCGTGAGGTCGCGGGCCTCGGCGGCATCCTTCGCCAAGACCACGGCGTGCCACACGCTGCGCTGGTCGTCGCGCTCGAGCCGGTGCTGCCACTCGACACTCTCGGAGCCGGTGGGCATGAGGTTCTGGAGGTCGGTGTCGTAGCCGACGCCGCGGGCCATCAGGAGGGAAGCGATTCCGATGGCGCTCGCCAATGAGATCGTGGCCCAGGGCTTCGCATAGAGGATTCGTCCGAAGCGGCCCAGGAACGGGCGCGACTCGCCGCCGGCGTGGACGCGGAGGTGGCGTGCCGGGCTGGGGAGCAGCATGAGTGCCGCGGGAAGGGCGCTCATGATGGCGACGGTGCAGAGGATGATCCCCCCCGCGGCGATGATGCCCATCTCGGCGACGCCGGCGAAGGGCGTGAGGGCCATCGCGCCAGCGCCGGCGGCGACGGTGATGGTCGCGGTGACAATGCCGGGGCCGACGGTGCGGAAGACGTGGTCGATCGCCGGTCGGAGCTCGTTGTGCGAGGGGTGGACGACCTCGAGCCGCGCGATGAGGTGGATAGCCACATCGATCCCCAGCCCCATTAGCATCGTGGCGAAGGTGATGCTGAGGAGTTGCAGGTGACCCACGGCGAAGGTGGCGAAGGCGAACGCCCACGCGACACCGACGAGAAGCGTGAACGTGGCGAGCAGGGGCATGACGACGCCGCGGTACGCGACGAGCATGAGCGCGACGATGGCGAGGAGGGAAAGGACGCCGGCGCGTTCACCGTCGCGTGTGGACTGGGCGGTTTCGTCGGCTTCGAGAACGGGGATGCCGGTGACACCGGCCTGGACGCCGGCAAAGTCGGGCGTGCCGCGGAGGGCGGCGAGATGCCCGCGCAGTGTCGCGATGGACTCGATGCGCTGGGCGTCGGTGGATTTGTCGCGGAGGGCGACGAGAACGGTGGCGAGCGTCCCGCCGGGGCGAACGAGGCGCTGCGTGCCGCGGTCGAGACCCAGGACATCATCGCGGTTGCCGACGGCGGCATCGGCAGCACGGCGGAGGAGTGCGGTGATCTGCTCACGCTGCTGCGGATCGAGGTTCCCGCCGCCCAGGAGTGAGAAGCGGAGCAGGTTGTCGAGGTTGGGCGAGGTGATGACGACGGTGGCGCGCTTCATCTGGGCCACGTGCGCCTGCACACGCTCGAGCGGCTCGGTCAGGATCAGCGCGGAAGGTGTTTCGTCGGCGGTGAAGCCCGCGGTGACGGCGGAGAAGCGCTCATCGGCGCGGAGGCGGGCTTCGAGGGCCGCGAGGTACAGCTCGGCGACTGCGGAGGAGGAGGCGGTGGCCGTATCCACCACGACCACGGCATCGTCCCAGCGCGGGAAGCGGGCGCGGAAGTCGGCGTAACGCTGCTGGAACGGGAGGGTGGGGTCCACGAGTTCGCTGCGGTCGGAGCGGAACTCGAGGTTGCGGACGGTGTACACCACCGAAGCCGCGGCGAGCGCGACGCAGAGCAAGAGAACGGGCAGCGGGCGAGCGGTGACGGCGCGGGCCCACGCGGAGAAGAGGCGGTCACGAAGGGTGTGGGATTGATGCGGCGGGGGCTCGGGGTCGTTCACGCCGCGATGGTACGACGAGTGCTCCGCAGCGGCGCGTGCGATCAACCAACTGGGGGTCATCGTGCGCGGCGAGGGAGCGATCCCGCTTTGCTGCTTTTCCGCTTTGCTGCTCTGCTCAGGCGTCTGCGAACCCCAAGTGCAGCTCGGCGTGACGCAGCGTCAGTTTCACGACTTCGTCCAGCGTCATCGCGCCGAAGGCGGGGCTGGGGTGGCGCGGCGGGTCGCCGGCCTTGAGACGACCGATGGCCCCGTGGAACTTCGCCAGTGCGTCGTCGAGCGAGACGCCGGGGTCGGCCCCGAGGGTGCCTTCCTTGACGTTCGGCAGGCGGATGCCCTGTGGCATCGATCCGCTCAGCATCCTGCCGCGCATCAGTTTGAGTACCAGACGGATCATGAGCGGCGCGCGGGGGATGGGGAAGCCGATGTAGTTGTAATCAACCCACGCCGCGAGGTGCGCGAGCATCTGCGCCAGCGTCCAGTTGCCCTTGAGTTGAATCCGCCCGGCGCGGTCCGCGGCCACCAGACGGTCGACCTCGCGCTCCATCTCGGCGATGGAACGGAAGCGGAGCTGGCGGCGTGTGACCTTCTTGGTGTCGATCATGGCCTTGCGGGCCAGTGTACCCCGCGCGACCGCCTTGGCAGGGACCTGTGGCTGGGGTGCCCGGCGGACCCCCGAAGCACCGGATGAGCCCGCGGCGGTGAGCGTCTGCATGGCCTGCCTCCTCTGTTCGATGCCCCACACGTCCGTCGGGGTTGCGTACCCCAGCACGAGCGAGAGTTCGAGTGTCGGTGGTTGGTTGCGCAAGATCGACATGGGTGCCACACACGCCGACGCGCAGGGGACACCATTCCGGCGGATTGTTGGGGATTCCGGAGCCGCGGTTTCCCGTGTTCCACCCGTCACGCTACGAAGCGCGTCACCATCTGCAGGTAGAGCGGCAGGCCCACGGTGATGTTGAACGGGAACGTCACCGCGAGGGCCATCGGAAGGTGCAGGCCGGGGTTGGCGCGGGGGATGGCGATTCGTACGGCGGCGGGGGCGGCGATGTAACTCGCCGAGGCCGACAGCACCGTGAGCAGGAACGCGTCGCCACGCGACAGCGAGAGCATCCGGGCCGTCACCACCGCCACGGCCGCGCCCAGCAGCGGCATGATGAGCGCGAAGAGGACCAGCACCACTCCCTGAGACGCGAGGTCACGCAGCCGCTTGGCGGCGACGATCCCCATATCGAGCAGGAACAGCACGAGGACGCCGTAGAAGATGTCCGTTGTGAACGGCTTGAGTTTGGCGACCGTCTCCTGGTGGCACACCGCGCCGACGAGGAGGCTGCCCAGGATGAGGAAGACCGGGCCGTTGAGCATCGCCTCGCGGACGACCGACCACAGGCTGCCGTGCCCGGCGGGGGGGGTGGCGTCGGGGCTTTCGGTGGCCTCCGCGCCAAGTTCGCGCCCCCACACGTCCTGCACGCGCGGGCGGGCGCGCCAGCCAACCTTGCTGAGCGTACCGGTCGGAAGGGAAGGCAGGGGAATGGGCGAGCGTCCACCCGTGCGCGAGAGCAGCACCGCGGCGACGATCGCGGGCGATTCCATCAGCGCCATGGCCGCGACCATCTGACCGCCGAAGGGGATGCCCGAGCGCTCGAGAAAGTTGACGGCGGTGATGAAGGTGACGGCGGAGATCGAGCCGTAGCAGGCGGCGATGCCCGCGGCGTCGTCGACACCGATCCGCCAACGGAGCGCGAAGAACGAGACAACCGCCCCGCCGAAGGAGAGCACGATCGCGGCGCACAGCGTCATGACGACAGTGGTGGTGAGCCCCTCGTGAGCGAGTTCGACGCCGCCCTTGAACCCGATGGCCCACAGGAGGTAGAGCGAGAAGAGTCGGGGCAGCGGGTGGGGAACCTCGAGGTCGCTCTTCAGCAGCGTCGCGGCCATGCCCACAAAGAAGAACATGATCGGCGGGCTGAGCAGGTTGTGGAGCAGGAGGTCGCTGGACACAATCTGGAGTCTAACGGCACGGGAGTTTGCCCGGTTGCCGAGGCGGGTGAATCACGGGATGATGGGCGGGCATCCAAGCAAGCCGCAGACCGCCTCGTTTCCCCCGGAGTTCCCCGCATGCCAGGCGAATCCCCCAAAGCCCAGCCCGATCCGTGCGTCCTGGTGATCTTCGGTGCCTCGGGCGACCTCACCGCACGCAAACTGATCCCCGCGCTGTACGAGCTCTACTGCCAGCGTCGCACGCCGCAGGGGCTGTGTGTCCTCGGCGTGGCCCGGCGCGAGAAGACCGACGACGCCTGGCGCGACGAGCTCCGCCCCTGGGCCGCCAAGCACGCTTCGCACTTTGATGAGAAGTCGTGGCTGGAGTTTGTTCGTTGCGTCCATTACCACACCGGCGACGCGACCAGCGGCGCGATGTACCCCGGCTTTGTCGAACGCATCAACCAGCTCGGCAAGCTCCACGGCATCAACAAGTCGGACGGGCACTCCACGAGCGGCGGCATCGCGTCGCCCAACGTGCTGTTCTATTTGTCGGTGTCGCCCAACCTCTACGAGCCCATCGTCGAGCAGATCGGCATCGCGCAGATGGTCTTCGAGGGCAAGCGCTGGTGCGCCCTGAACGCCGCCGGTGTGCCGTGGCAGCGGATCATCGTGGAGAAGCCCTTCGGCGTGGACCTTGCGTCCGCCGAGCAACTCAACCGCTCGCTCGGGCGCGTGTTCGAGGAAGAGTCCATCTACCGCATCGACCACTATCTGGGCAAGGAACTCGTCCAGAACATCCTGGTGATGCGTTTCGCCAACACCATCTTCGAGCCGCTGTGGAACAACCAGTATGTCGACCACGTGCAGGTAACGGCGGCGGAGAAGGTCGGCGTCGGCAAACGCGCCGGCAACTTTTATGACACCGCCGGGGCGACGCGCGACATGATCCAGAGCCACCTGCTGCAGGTGCTCGCGCTGGTGGCGATGGAATCCCCGAGCCGCTTCCAGGCCGACGACATCCGGCGCGAGAAGATCAAGATCGCCAACGCCATGCGCCAGATCGATCCAGCCCGCGCCCATGAGGACGCCGTTTTCGGGCGCTACGGGCCCAGCGGGAACCCCGAGGACGAGGACGGCGGCAAGGCGTACGCCGAGCTCGAAGGCGTCGACGTCGCGCGCATGACCGAGACATACGGGGCCATCCGCGTCCACTTCGACAACTGGCGGTGGAGCGGCGTGCCGTTCTATGTGCGCTCGGGCAAGAAGATGGCCCGCAAACTCACCGAGGTGGTCGTCCAGTTCAAGAAGCCCCCCGCCGATCTGTTCGCGGGCATCGAGAGCCTCACCGGCGTCGCCGCCAGGCCCACCAACCGGATCATCATCAACATCGCCCCCGATGACGGCGTGAGCCTGCGCTTCGAGGCCAAGGTGCCCGGGCCCAAGCTCCTGATCGATTCGGTCAAGATGGACATGGACTACGCCAAGGCCTTCAACGCCCAGCCCATCGAGGCGTACGGCCCGCTGATGCTCGACGCCATGCGTGGCGACCAGACCCTCTACAAGCACCGCGACGAGGTCGAGAGCGGGTGGAAGGTCTGCGACGCCGTGCTGAACTCGCCCGAGGTCCGGAAGCGCATCGAGAGCTATCCCGCCGGCAGTTGGGGCCCGGCGTCGGCGGACCAGCTCTTGCTGAAGGACGGCCGCCAGTGGCACAACCCCGCCGGGGCGGAGAAGCGGTAGGGGGCGTGCGCCGTAGATTCAGTTGGGGAATGCGAGCGTGAACGCCGGTTTGGTTCACGCGGCGCGTCGATGTGGCAGATGGACGGAACCGGGCACCCCTTGCCCGGTACAGTCCATCCCAGAACCTCGCTCGCCATGACCACCACCCTCACGATGCCCACCCCCGAATCGCCAACCCTCGCCGGTGCCGACGCCGCGGCGTGCGAACTCCGGGCGGTTCGAAAGGTGTACTACAAGCCCGACGGGTCGGTGCTTGTCGAAGCCCTGAAGGGCGTCGAC
This sequence comes from uncultured Phycisphaeraceae bacterium, assembly GCA_964477615.1. Lineage (GTDB taxonomy): Bacteria > Planctomycetota > Phycisphaerae > Phycisphaerales > UBA1924 > JAFLCM01. The sequence continues at coordinate 8,511 of CAYZFW010000014.1, forward strand.
CTCGTGGTGCCGCGCGGGCAGTACACCGCCATCATGGGGCCGTCCGGGTCGGGTAAGTCGACGCTGATGAACCTGTTGGGCTGTCTCGACCAGCCCACCAGCGGCGCGTACCTGCTTGACGGCCAGGACGTCGCGCAGATGAGCGATGAGGAACTCAGCGACTACCGCGGGCGGAAGATCGGCTTTGTCTTCCAGGCGTTCAACCTGATCAGCCAGCTCAAAATTGAGGACAACGTCGAGGTGCCGCTGTTTTACCAGGGCGTGCCGAAGGTGGAGCGTCAGCGCCGCGCCCGCGAGGCGCTGGCGACTGTCGGACTGGGCGACCGCGTGGGGCACCGCCCCAACGAACTCTCCGGCGGTCAGCAGCAGCGTGCCGCGATCGCCCGCGCGCTGGTCACGCGCCCCGTCGTGCTGATGGCCGACGAGCCCACCGGCAACCTCGACTCGAAGACCGGCGAGGCGATCCTCAAGGTCTTCGAGGACCTGCACGCCCAGGGGATGACGATCCTGATGGTGACGCACGACGACCGCATTGCGCACCGCTGTCAGCGCGTCGTGCGCCTGCGCGACGGGCTGGTGGAGTCCGACACGGTGAAGTAAAGCGGTATGTGTCGTGCGCACCGGTGCGGTGCCACGGGTTGGCGTCCGCGACAACCCGTGTGAATCTCAGGAATGCAATCAGAGGTCGGCCCGCGGGAGCACGGCTTGTCTCGGAAGCCAAGCCGTGGCACTCATCGCGCTCGACAAAGCCGAGCACCCGGCGACAAGCCGGGTGCCCAGCACACACAAGGTCTGTTCGGGCCGTGAATGGCCCTGAGGAGATCGGTTCCGGTTTGATCAGCGGCGGCGACGGCCCGCGGCGAGGCCCATCAGCGGCACGAGCGCCAGCGCGCCCGGCGCGGGCACTTCGAGGGGTTCGCCGTAGATGAAGTCGTCCATCGCCACCACGTCGGTCCCGCCGCCGTCGATCACGCCGGGGGCCAGGAAGGCGTTGCCGCTGGTGATGCGGACGCGGGCGATGCGCTCACCGCCGTCGAAGGTGGCCCCGATGAACGAGAGGCCCTTGTCCTGCGGTGCCGCGAAGGCGGTGTGCAGCAGGTTGCCGCCGAGGTCGAAGAACTCGAGCGTTGTCGCCGCATCGGAGTCGACATCGGCGAACACAGCGCCGAACGAGGAGACGGTGGCCGGGGTGGTGGGCGAGGTGGGGACGAAGAAGAACACGTCGGTCACGGTCGAGTTCTTGGCCGCGAAGAGCCGGTCGGCGCTGAAGCGGGTGAACTCGACGGCGTAGGAGGGGTCGATGTCGCCGAAGCGGAGGCTGCTGAACCCGGCCTGCCCGGTGCGCTGGCTGACGAGGAAGCCGTCGCCGGGGGTGACGAACGTCGCGCCGCGCTTCGAGTTGTTGTTGAAGAAGTTGTTGGGCATGAGGTTGGGGCTCGCGAAGGCGTCGAGCGCGCCGGCGTCCCAGTTGATCTCACGACGCCCGGTCAGGAAAGGCCCGACGCCGGGCGCGTTGACCGGCCCGCCGACGGCTGCGCGGAAGGCGTCAACGCCTGCGGTCATGGTGGCCGGGTCGGCGGCGGTGCTGCTGAACGTCACGGCGGCGCCGTGCGTTGTCACGGCGGCGGCGCTCAGCGCGATCGCGGCGACGATGGCGGGCGAGGAAGGGGTGGACAGGTTCGTGCGGTTCTTCAGGTTCATGAGGTTCTCACTTTCAAATGACAGCCTTTCGCCGCGGCGCGGCGGAGGGCGTGGACAAACCGGACAATCGACACCGCGCGACCGCCACACCCGATGGCTCAGGGTGCTTGACTCGGCGGTCTTGTGCGCACGTGGCGTGCTTCCGCGGAATGGCCCCGCGTTGGGGCCCGTCCGCGGCCTTGTGCTCGCTCAGTGCCCGAAGATGTCGCACCGCGCCCCTTGCATTGCAGGCCTCGCGGCTTTTCTGCCACACTCTTTGTTTGGCGACTGGTTGGTGTCAATGGTCGTCTGGGCCAGCAAACAACAACGGGGAGCCCCGGAAGGCCCCCCGTTGTGTTGTGAATCGCTCGATGTTGGGCCTGAAGATCAGTCGCCCGTGGGGGCGTCGGCCAAGGCGTTGTTGCCCGAGTTCGTGTTGGCGTTCCGCAAGCGGGCCCGCTCCTGAGCTCGCTTGAGCGCCGCGATGCGGTCGAGGTCGCGCTGCAGGACGCGCTTGTTGGTGGGCTTGGCCGCGGCGGTGAACCGGGTGTTGGTCTTGGTGCCCACACCCTTCTTCTGCTTGGACTTCTTGTCCGCCTTCTTGGGCGGCTGGTTCGGATCGGTGCCCGCAGCGGGCGCATTGGGGTCCGCGGGCTGCTGCTGGGCCTGGTTCGGATCGGTTCCGGGTGCGGGGGCCGGTTCGCCGCCGTCACCGCTGCTGGCTTGGGTGTTGGGGTTGGTCCAGGGAGCGCCCGGCAGCGAGGTGTTGGTGTAGGTGCCGGTGTTGCCGCTGGAAGGCGGAGCGGCGTTGGCACCCGCGTTGGTGTTGGCAGGGGGCGCGGGCGGGGGGGGCGGGGGTGTGTTGCGGTCTGGCGGGAGCGTGTTGTTGTTGTTCCCCGAGCCGCCGCCGGAGTTCCCGCCGGTCTGGTTGTTCGAGGGCGGGTTGAACTCGAGGTCGACATCGCCGAGCACGCGGCCGAGAGTGGAGGTGAAGTACGAGTGGTACTCGCTCACGTCCTGGGCTGAGTCGATGTAATCCCAGAAGATCGCGGCGTCGGCGCCCTTGAGGCGCGGCTCGCGCATCATGCGGCGCAGGTCGGTCTCGTTCAGTAGTTGGTACTGGAACGTCGGGTTGATGTTGTGGTACCGGCACCACACGAACGCCGCCACCGGCCTGTTGGGGCCCGCGATCTGGCGCGACGTGCCCACGAGTGTTTGCATCAGGTTCGGGAAGAACGCGGGCTCGGCGTGGTCCCACGGCGTGGGGCGGATCTCACTCATCGGGTACACCGTGTACGCCACGGGGTAGAACGCCGTCTGGGCGTCCCACAGCCACTGCATCGAGGACAGGTGCTCGACGTGGTGGACACGGGGGTAGCCGTAGTAGCCCCACTTGGCGTTGGGGCGCAGCGACTTCGCCGTGTTCAACGTCTGTAGGAGGAAGTCACGCGCAGCGGCCTCGTGGTCACGGATCGAATACTCCTCGACCTGCTGCGGCGTCAGGTTGGCGTACTGGGCCCTGACGACGGCCCGGGTCTTCTCGCGGTACAGCTCCGGCGTATCGACCCACAGCGCGTCCCAGTCCTCGTAGTCGATCACCGCGTAGCCGGTGAAGTTGGACGGGATGAAACGCTCGATGTCGGCGCGCAGCTTCGTGAGGTGCAGGTTCATGTTGCACGCCACGGGAACGCCGCCGTTGACGTCCTGCCCCTGCCATTCCTTGGGGTACAGGCCCGCCTGCCCCGTGTAGAGCACGATCGCGCCGTCTCGGCGAACCTGCGGCAACTGCACGGTCTGCACCTGCGGCTCGTTGGGGCCGAACGCGCCCCAGAGCATCTCGTAACGGCCCGTCTGCCCCGTCGCGCCCGAAGCGGCGACAAGGCTCGCGGCGGTGAACACAAGACTGTTGATGCGGCTGCGGAGCGTCATGCGTCGTCCTCAAGGTCGCCCCGGAAGGTGGGAGCGACGGGCCTGGGGTGTGAACCGATTCACACGTCGCATCGACGCAACACCGCCCGCGGCTGAGGCGTTGACCCCGCGAATCACGCCGGGCACCAGCGGACGCGACGCCTGCATCGGGCGCAGCGGATGAACCGACCATGCCGCGACAATCTCGCCGCGGGCGCGCAATCCCGCGACGAACCGCTTGACACCGGCCCGGGCGAATCGGAGGCGGAAGGACGCTGAGCGTGTCATCGCCCGAGAAGATGCGCCGTGGCGTCCATCCCCGCGACCCCCTTGGAAGCAGCCACGGCATGTCCTGTGCCGTCTCCGTCCTGCGCGCCCGAGAACCACCAATCTCCACCGAATCGGAGGGATTTATTGGCCCCGCTCGCGCGAACTCATCAGGTGCTCGGCGAGCACCTCGATGATCATCCGCCCCCGTCCGTTGACGCCGAGCTTGCGGTAGAGGCGTTCAAGGTGGGTATGCACAGTGTGTGCACTGATCCCCAGACGGGAAGCGATCGCGGCCTCCTTTAGATCGTCGAACACGCCGACGACGACCTCGAGTTCCCGATCCGACAACTTCAGCCGCGTGCAGACGTCCTGCCATTCGGCGGGCGAGAGGATGTCGCTCCCCTTGATCAGGGGTCGAGACCGGTCGGTGGATGGTGCATCGGCGACGGGCATGGCTTGGGACACGTACATTCTGAGTCCGTCGGCGCACTTCCGCCATAGATTCCACTCGATAGGGGACACTTTTCCGAACAAATGAAACCCGTTGCATTGACCGAGCGGAAGCTCTGTTCGCGGTTTGATTGGATTGGGGCGCGTTTGCTGCCGTTTTCCGCAGATTCGCGGAGAATGACCTCGGACCAGCACACCCCGACGGAGAACTCGCCGTGAAACAGTTCATTCGACCCATCGATCGACGCAGCGCACTGAAGCGGAGTCTCTTCGCGGCCGCGTCGCTGGTTGGCCTCAGCGGCTGCACCGCGACCTCGCCCCGCGACTCTGGTGGCGGCGTCGCGGGGCCGCTCCGCCGAACCCCCCGGATCGCCCGCATCGCCCACTTCACCGACCTGCACATCCAGCCGGAGCGCGGGGCCGCGGCGGGCGTCGCGCGGGCACTCCGTCACGCTCAATCCATGCCAGACCCGCCCACACTCATCGTCACCGGCGGCGACCTCGTGATGGACGCGTATGACCAGGCCGCGGAGCGGACGAGGGAGGTGTTCGATCTTCTCACCACCACCCTCCGCTCCGAATGTTCGATCCCCGTGCGACACACACTGGGCAACCACGATATCTGGGGCTGGAACCGGGGACGCAGCGGCATGACCGGCAACGAGCCCATGTACGGCAAGGCCTACGCGCTCGACCGCCTCGGTATGCACTCGCCGTACCACTGGTTCGACATCGAGCCCACCTCGCCCGGCGGTGGTCGGGGATGGCGCGTTGTGGTGCTCGATAGCGTGCGCCCCTCGCGCGACGCGGGCAGCTTCGGCTACGAGGCGTTCCTCGATGAGCCGCAACGTGATTGGCTGGCGGGCGTGCTGCGCGACACGCCGAGGGACCGCTGGGTGCTGGTGGTATCGCACGTGCCGATCGTCTCGGCGGCGTCGCTGTTCGACAATGATCCGAAGGTCCCGATCCGGATCAAATCGAACCTCGTGCATGACGACGCGAATCTGCTGCACGAACTCTTTGTCCTGCACCCCAACGTGCGGCTGGCGCTGGCGGGGCACATGCACCAGATCGACCGCGTCGAGTACGGCGGAATGACCTATATCTGCGCCGGCGCGGTGTGCGCCGGCTGGTGGAACGGGCCGCACCGCGGGTGCAACGAGGGCTTCAGCATCATTGACCTGTACGACGACGGCACACACCGGTGGTCGTACGAGCCCTACGGCTGGACGGCGCAGGCGTGAGCGCGCCGTCCCGTCGGTTGCTGCTTGAAGTGGCGCGGTCGCTCGATGCGCCCGCGGCGCTCGCCCCGCACCTTGACCGGGTCTTTGCTCGTCTGGACGCCTTGGGCGCGATGCCGAGGCGCAGCGCCGTGATGCTCGCTCGGCACCTGCCCGCTTCCAATGGCCGCGGGCGTTCCCTGAAGGTCCTCGACGCCGCCTGCGGCAAAGGCGCGGTTGGCATCGCGCTGGCGCGGCGGGTTTCGTGTGAGATGCACGGCTTTGACGCCTACACGCCTTTCGTTGAGGAAGCCCAGAGGCGAGCCCGCCGCGCGGGTGTGGGCGACCGCTGCCGCTTCGAGTGTGTCACCGCCGAGGCCTACCTTCGGCGGTTCGGCAGCGAGCGTGCGGTCCGTACCGAGCGCTTCGACGCGGCCATGATGCTGAACCTCTGGCCGGCCCGTCGCGCCGCTCGCGCTCTTCGCAAGATGGTCCGCCCCGGCGGCGTGTACCTGATCGACGACGCCACGCTGGACCTCGGCCACCCGGACGCTCTGGATTTCGAGGCCATGCCGACACTGGCCGAGATGGACCTGGTCTTCGCCCGCCTGGGGGACACGGTGCTCGAAGTATTCCGGCCCACGCCGACACAGATCAAGCGACAGGAAGCCTCGCTGTACCGCCGGATCAAGGCGGCTGCCCACGAACTTGTGGGAGATGTCCCGCGTCTGCGACCCGCCGTGCGCGAGTTGCTTCGCCGACAAACTCAGGCGAGCGGGTTGCTGGTCGGTCCGCTTCGTCCGACGTTGTGGATTGTCCGCCGTGGCCGGGGCTGAAGGCCCAACAATCACCCGATCCCGGCTACCTTTGTCGGAGTTCCGCGCGTCCCGACGCGGCCCACCACCACACCCCGAGAAGAGACAGACCCATGGCGAAGAAGAGCAAGAAGAAACCCGCCACGAAGAAGGCCGCCAAGAAGTCCAAGAGCGCCCCGAAGCGCAACCCGCTGGCACCGGTGCCGATCTCCACGGGCAAGGGCGACAGCGCGATGGACGTCGGCACCAATCTCGTCCGCATGTTCAACGCGGGCGAGTGGAAGACCGGCGCGATCGAGAAGAAGTACTGGTCACCCAAGATCGTCTCGATCGAGGGCATCGGCACCGCGA
>CAYZFW010000015.1:0-14887 GCA_964477615.1 uncultured Phycisphaeraceae bacterium
CAGGAAAACAGACCAGTACGCGTTGGGGACTGCGTCGCCGACCGTCGGGGTTCGAGTCCTGTGTGAACGTCGATTCGAGGCATTTGTGGTACCGGCCTCGAACCGCCGCTTTTGGCCTGAGTAAACCGTTTTACCTAAACTCGGAAGGGCTGAATCCGCACTCAACCCGGTGACGTGTGTGATGTCGCTCGACGCGCTCCGATCCGCTGAAACACCGAAAATCCCGGAGAAAACCGCCATTCTGAGCCGCACGCCTATTCTGCTGGTGCCGCCGATCATTCTGCATCGGCAGCCGCAACTGAGGTGGCGGCGCAAAGGCCGGGTAAAATGTTTTACCCGACTTCACTAAGATAGCCCCTCAATGCCGGGGAGCAAGCGAAAAGCCGCGAGATTTCAAGCGCTTGGCCGCTTTTGGAGCGGTTCGGACACGTCCTATAGAGGTGTTCTGTTTAGAAATGGCTGGATTCAGCCGACACGACGGGCCAAGGGGGTCTGGAGGCCGCACTGCCCCGCCGTCATGGTCCCGAGGGGCCGGCATCAGAACAGCGTGTAGATGAAGGGTGCCGCAGCTCCCCCGCCGGCAAACAAGGCCACCCCCACCAGCAGCAGCACGACCACCAGCGGGATCAGCCACCACTTCTTGTTGAAGCGGAGGAAGTCCACAAACTCGCGGACGATCCCCGCGGGCTTCTCCTCGGCCTGACGGGCGAAGCCGGCGCTGTCGTTCTCGGGCTTTGGCTCGGGCGCGGGCGGCAAGGTGCCGGGCATTTGTCTGCTCCTGTGGGTTCCCGGCGTTGGATCAAAGGGCCGAGTCGGACATCGTATCGACGCTCTGCAGTTCCGCGATAACGAAGTGTACGACGGTGATGCAGAACGGAGGTTCGTCTCTCGCTCGGGCCTCGTCCGGTTTCGCCCCTCTGGACCCATCGCATCGCCCGGAATCGGCGGCGAGATGGGCCGTGCGAAGTGTGAGCTGCAGCGCTGTCTGCGCCCGTATGGCGGCAGAGTCTTGACGAGCGGGCAAACGCTCGCGCCTTGATCGAAACACGGACCAAGGCAAGCGGCGCCGCCGAGTTCATTCGGCGGCGTTTCCTGACATCCAAAGGACCGGTCGCTTTCGCAACCGGTCCTGCAATCGCTGGGGCGCGGGCTGGCAACTCCCACCAACCGTCGTCAGCCGTGGGGTCGTCGTTGGGGACGGGGGGCTACCGGTTCGCCCGAGGACCCCGGCGGGGTGCGCGACGCGGCCTCGGGGCCGCAAGCGTCTCGCGGCCCTGCTGATCGGTTCGCCGGCCGTGGCCAGAGCATCGCATCAAAGCCTGGGATCGACCGGCTCGCTCTCCATTGCGAGCACCGCAAACACGCACTCATGCACGCGGCGCAAGGGTTCTCGGCGCACGAATCGCTCAAGCGACTCAATACCGAGAGAGAACTCTCGAAGGGCGAGCGATCGCTTGGCCCCCAACCCGCGCGAGCGAAGTCGATCAAGGTGCTCGGCTCGGGAGTACTCGGGGCCGTAAATGATTCGGAGGTACTCAGGACCACGGACCTTCACCGCGGGTTGGAGGAGTCCTCGCGGTCCTTTGGCGATGAACTCCAGGGGTTTGACCACCATGCCCTCGCCGCCGCTGGCCGTGAGCGATGTCCACCATGCCGTTGCCTCGTCCTCGCTCGCCTGGCTCGACAGATCGACGAGCTTCCAAGGCGTCGCGACCAAAACGCGATCGGCATCGCTCGCCAATCCCGCGAGGGTCTCCATGTGCCAGCGGTGATCACGATCGACGTGGACCTTCCCTTCGCTGGCGAGGAGATGGAACGGGGCAAGCCTTAGGTCGTCCACGCCGGACACGTTCCAGCAGTAGCGCTGGTACGCCTTGACGTATCGCTCGACCATGTCGGTTCGCTCCGCCGTCGTGGCAAGCAGCGAATCGACCTCTGGAAGCCGGTTCCTTGCGTGCTTCAAGGAGGCGACCGTGGCTCTCAGGCCGACGCTGGCCGCGACGCCCACGGCCGCGTACTGCTGGCGGATGAGAGCCTGAGCCTTGGCCGACCAAGGCATGAGCTCGCAGTCCAAGCACAGCCAGTCGGTGGCAAGTTCCTCCCAGAGGCCGGCACGATGAGCCGCGTCCCGCACACGAGCGAGAAGCCCCTGCTCCGCGGGCCGATCGTTGAAGAACGGCCGACCGGTTCTGGTGTAGATGACGCCGAGTGAGCCCCCCGCATCAGTTTCACGAACTCCGAACCGCCTTCGCGCGACTTGCGGCTCCTTGCACACGACCACGACCGCCCGGGAGCCCATGTGCTTCTCTTCGCAGATGACGTGGCCCACCCCGCCGGTGCGGAAATACTCGAACGCCTCACGCGGCTGCTCAAGCAGTGGGCCATCGCGCGCGGTCTCGCAAGGTGACATCGTCGGCGGGAGATAGATCAGCCACCGGGGGTCGGCGGCGAACCGGCTCATGATCTCGAGGGCCGCGGCCGCATTCTCCTGACGCACGGTGATCGTCCGCGTGAGCCGCGTCTCAATGTGGCGCTTCCCCGATACGTCGTCGAAGTCGAGCAGGTCGTCGTGCTCCTGCTGCAACGACAATGGCGCGCGGTCCTCTCGCGCTAGGAATGGCTTCTTCGACTCCGCGTAGGTGGCGCGTGCCTTGACCACCACGAACTCACGCTCCGGCCACCGAAGTGCGGTCATCGAGCCGCCGAAGACACAGCCCGTGTCGATGCACACCGTGTTGTTGAGCCACTCGGGTTCGGGGATGGGCGTATGTCCGTAGACCACGACCGCCTTGCCGCGGTACTCGGCGGCCCAGTTGTACCGAACTGGTAGGCCGAACTCGTCGGTTTCCCCGGTCGTCTCCCCGAACAGAGCGAAATCGCGCACGGCCCCTGATCCGCGCCCCTGCATGGACTCCTTCATGCCCGCATGCGCCACGACGAGCTTCCCGCCATCCAGCACATAGTGGCTCACCATGTCATCGATGAACGCGGCGACGGTCCGTCTGAACTCCTCCGGCTCCCGGCCGAGTTGCGCCAGCGACTCCGCGAGGCCATGCGTGACCTGTACGTTCTTGCCTTTGAGAGCCCGCATGAGCTTGACGTCGTGATTGCCCGGGACGCAAAACGCATGCCCTGCCTTCACAAGACGCATGGCCAGTCGCAGAACCGAGGGCGTCTTGGGACCACGATCGACCAGGTCGCCGACGAAAACAATCTTGCGGGAGAGGCCGTTTGCCTCGGGCGGCGTGGCGACGCACTCGCCCTCGGGCTCGCCTTCGATCTGCGCAATTTTCCAGCCGAGCGCCGAGAGCAACTCGACGAGTTCGTCGTAGCAGCCGTGCACGTCCCCGACGATGTCGAATGGCCCATGCTCATGCTTGAGGTTGTTCCAGAGTGGTTCACGCACGAGCGTGGCGTTATTGCACTCATCCAGCGTGCGCAACGTGAACACGTGGCGGAATCCCTCACGTTCGAGCCCGCGGAGTTCACGCCGCATTGCCATCCGTTGATTGCGGATGACGTGGGGGCCGAAGTTGCGATCCGGCCTCTCCGAGTTTCGTTCGTGGCAGAGATGCTCTGGCGTATCCACCACGATGGCAACGGGCAGACAGTGGAACTCGCGTGCGAGTTGCACCAGGGGCTTTCGATCCTCCGCTCGCACGTTGGTCGCGTCAACCACGGTGAGCAGGCCGCGAGCGAGCCGCTTCCTGGCGACATAGTGCAGCACGTCGAATGCGTCGCCTGTTGCTTCCTGGTTGTTGTCGTCGTCGGAGACCCACCCTCGGCAGGTGTCGGACGAGAGGATCTCCGTGTGCTTGAACAGCCGGCGTGCGAGGGTGCTCTTCCCGGAGCCGGAGGCGCCGATGAGCACGACGAGGGACAGCTCTGGAACTTTGACTTCAGGAGGCACGCGCAAACACCCCCATCTGGGTTGGCCAACCAACGTCGCGACCGTCTGGCGCGACACCGGCATCGCCGATGCCCCTGATCTCACAGGTGTACCCGAAGCGTGCACAGATCCCGTCCGCCCAGGCACGGAACTGGTCCCGCGTCCACTCGAATCGGTGGTCCTTGTGTCGCATCGAGCCTGCCGCCAGCGCCTCCCACATGACGTTGTACTCGCTGTTTGGAGTCGTCACGATGACGAGGGACGGCTTGGCGGCACCGAACACCACCCTCTCCATCGCCTCCAGCCTCGGCTCATCCATGTGCTCGATGACCTCGCACAGCACGGCAGCATCAAAACCATCGAGCCGCCGATCGCGGTACATGAGCGAACCGTGAATGAGCTCAACGCGCCGGCGGACCATCGGTGGGAGTTGTTCGAGTCGCAATCTGTCCGCGGCGATCTCAAGGGTGCGGTGCGAAACGTCCATGCCGATGATCTTCTCAAAGCCCTTGTGCCTGAGGAGCTCCCTCACCAGCCTCCCCTCGCCGCAGCCAAGATCAGCAACCCTTCGAGCGCCTCGTGCCTGCAGCACGGCCAGCACCACGCCGTGGCGCTGCTGGTGCAGGCTCAGCTTCCGCTCCGTCGCTTCCTCGCGGGGATCCTCCGGCGAGTCGGCCTCGATCTCGACCGGACCATCGCCATCTTGTTCTCGAAGCTGCTTGATCGCCTCGTCAGCGAGGTTTCGACGATACTTCAGGTATCGCGTCGCGATGAGCTCTCGCTCCGGGTGTTGTGCCAACCAGCCCTCGCCGTGACGGAGCAGCTTGGCGACTTCATCATCGCCGACCCAATAGTGCTTCTCGTTGTCGAGGACGGGAATCAACACATAGAGGTGGCTGAGCAATTCGCTGAGTGTCTTCGTCGCAGCGATCCCGACGCTGAACAGAGATGAGTCGCCCCAGTCGGTGAACTTGTCGTCCAGCGGATGCGAGGTCACGGTAACTCGATAGCCCAGCGGCTCGAACAGCTTGCGGAGCAGGTCGGCTCCACCGGCGCAGGGCAGCGAGGGAATCTTCGCCTCAAGCGGGATGGCGGAGGCCACCAGTTCCGGGCGATCCTTGCAGTTGCCCGCGAGTGCAGTACCGAATACCTGCGCGATCGCGACTGCCAGCATCGAGGACGCGGCGTACGGCCGGTCGTTCACATACTGGTCAAGGGTGCGCTGCCCGCCTTGTCCACGAACCAAGCCGATCGGGTCGACTTCAAGGAGTAGGCACGCTGTGCATCGCTCGAGGTCCGATTCCGGGTAGTACACATGCGCCTTACCGAACGCCAGTGAAAAGGACTGAACCCGGCCCGGGTGCTTGTGGAGCAGATAGCCCAGATCCGTGGCTGGGTGGTGTGTTGTCGTGATCGATAGCAGCATTCGGCGGGTACCCCATCGCGTTGGACGCGGCGAAAAGTGTATGGGGACAACCGAACAAAGGGTGCGAGTTTCGCAGGCACGTCCTGCCCGCAGCGCCTAGAAGACAAGTCACGGGGCACCGCTTCTCCGCTGAATCGTTCAGTTCGCCGATTTGGAGATAAGTCACCCCTTCCGTGCGACATCCCGCCCCCGCGAGGCGCGAGTTGGCCCAGATCGAAGCGATGTTCGAAGCCCTGCTGACCGGCCTCGTCCCGGCCAACCTCCGCCGGTGAACAACCGCTTCGCGCAGTCGCACCGCCGCCGCGAGGCCTTGATTCAGGGAGCCGGACTGGCGAAGGCCGCGTCGGCACACATCAACGAGCCGGCACTGCGTCGGACAGGCAACGGGCCCTCGGCCTCATGGCCACACGTCGATCTGGCGGCGCGACGAGAACGCCCACCAAGCGCTGGCGTCCTGCGTTGACGAACTGGTCATCGATCCCGGGAGCACGACGGGGCAAAGGTTGTCGTGAACGCGAAGGTGGTCTTTTGCCGCGGTCCGCAACATGCTGATCAACCCGGTGTACTGCGGCGACATGGTCTGGAACCGGCGGACCCTGGCGAGGTTCTTCAAGATCGGTGCCAATGGTGCCGAGGAACGCCTCGACGCCGACCTGCGGCGGACGATGGTCAACCCGCGCGAGCGGTGGATCGTGACCCGAGATACCCATGAGGCGCTGGTTTCACGGGCTACTTGGATCGCCGCACAGCACGCCATCACACGACGATCGCGGTCCACCAGCCGAGCCTGACCGATTGGAATGCCATTGGGTTGCGAGCGTGCGACCTCGATGGCCTGATTCTCAATCTATCGGCCCATCATCCCCAGCATGGTTCTCTTGAGTGCCACCAACTGCTCACGGCTCATCAGTTGGTGGTCACCCCTCGACATGCGGTCGATGGCTTCCACAGCGACAGCGCTGGGTTGGCTGAAGAGTGCTGACACGGCGCAATGCTGCAGTGCGATCGGCTCGCCGCCGTATGTGTTCTCTGCAACTGCGGCGAGGAGGAGTTGCCCCTCTTCGGACCGGACTGCGCTAAGGGCCGATGCAAGAAGCAGCGTGTCGGCCCCGCTGGTCTCACCTTGCTGGCGAAGCCAGTCGATGAGCGTGGAGACGCCGATACGCCCGCCGATCGAGCCCAGGCCGAGCATCAGCGCACGGCGGATGCCCCGGTCGCTCGAACGCGCTGGATCGAGCAGCGCCACGATCACGGCCTCCTCCGCGGCGGGGGAGGTCATGCCGATGATGAGGTTCTCGACCTGAGCACGCCCGTGGTCGTTCACGGCGTTGTGCCACAAGCGGACGAGTTCATCCAAGGCGTGGGCGTCGGCGGATCGCTGCAACACCGGGCCAACGGCACGGCGCACGGTCCAGTCGCTCGATGCGAGGTATGCGTTGAGGTACGGACGCGGGTTGTCGGTTTCGAGTTCTTCGACCCAGGCGCTGAGGCGCTCGCGGGCTTCGCCCGGCTCGGACCTGAGAAGCAGGTTCAGGGAGATCGGGGCGAACACGGACTCCGGGAGAGCCGTTGCGAGATGGTCGATGGTGGAGGGGTCGAGGGAGACGGGCGTGGACTCGCGGTGACCGCAGGAGGCATCGCTTCTCTCGGGGCCTCGGCCTGTCGCCGTGGTTTGCGAAGAGTCACTGGGGGTGATTCCGGGAGTTATGGCTCCGGGCTGATCCGGCGTGTTCCGACCGGCGGAGCGTGAATGCCCCTGGTACCGCGGTGTGGCTGTCCAGACGATGATCGAGGCGGCGAGAGTCGCCGCGATCATGCAGCAGATCGCCAGCAGGGGCTTACGAGCTGAGGGCCGTTTGCTGCTCATGGAATCAGCTCCACACGGATTGAGAAGCGGGTGGCGCATTCTCCATCGGAGTAGACCACGGGGTAATAGTCCTTACTCGGGTCAACGGCGAACACCTGCTGAAGTTCGCCGTCTGCGTTCGTCGTCTTCTGTAGTAAACGCGCGTAGCCGACGACATTCACGGGCGATGGATCACAGAGCGCGACGTGGAGATCATCACGGCGCACGCCGTCAACAACCTTTGAGGAAATCTTGACCCGGCTCGTTGCGCGTGCACTGTTGAACTGGTACACGGCCACATTGAACCGCGCATCCACGAGTCCGAGCCGGTCAGTGCCGACGCGAAGGAGAGAAGTCCGGTTGAAGGACCGAATCGTGCCGGCATCCGGAGGGAAAATGCCGCTTGCCGCCTCGTCACTCAAACAACTCAACACTCCGAAGAGTCTCGGGGTTGCACGATCCACGCAGGCTGATGGGCTCGCTGCCATGCATGTGTACAGTGTTTCGGGTTGCCACTGATCCGCCCCCCGGTCGTCCTCGGCACCCGTGGCGTCGGTCACAAAGCGGGCGCACAACAGAGCGTCGTAGCCGTTGATCGACCGTCCGTTATCCAAGAACGACCAACCCTTCTTCCTCGAAGGTACCGGTTGCCTTTGGTCAATCATCTTGTGAGGATCGAGCAACTTGTCGAGCGAAGTCGCTGCGCCATTACCGTTGAGCCGCTCAAGCATGCCCGCGAGCATCTCGACGCCGTTGCCATGCTGGTCCACCTGCAAGCGGAAATCAAGTCCTGGAGCGTCAATACGGGTGTCGATGCTCCATCGGGCGGACTTCACCAACTCTTGATTGCTTAACGCGACACTGGTTTTGTAGGCCGCCGACCTCGGAAACGACTCGATCCCCAGGCTGGCTGACCCCGCGCCACTGTAGTGCGTTCCGGGTATGCGACGAGCAGGATCCAAGGCAATCACTGATCCTGGATTTCCCAAACTAGACGGGAGCACCCTCATGTGGTTCGACAACTCGCACGCGACGTATGTGCCCCAGCTGTGCCCGACGATATGCAGATTCTCGCCGCTGATCCCGAGGTCATTCAGTTGTTGGGCTGCCCATGCTGCCACCGAAGGAATCCAATAACTACCTTCGAAGCCGCCGAACTCTACTGATGGAGGGCCGACCGCGGGCAAGTCGTCCGAGGCGAACGACTGATTGTCCGACGCACCCGCGCTCCAATCAAGCACCAGCACTTGCTGGGCACCACGTTCACTGCTCAGGCCCGCCGAGAGCGCCAGCACCACCCGGCCGATGTTGTTGGTGTGGAATCCTGACATGAGCGGCGGCGGGATGCCCGGGCTGCTCTCCCGTCCGTGGATCACAAGCCATGTCTTGGCGTTGCGAAGGATGACTGAGTTGGGACCCGGGTTGTCGGCGCGTCGCAGGCTCACCTGAATCTGCGGCAAGAGTTCGTGGTCGTCCGATACGCCCGCTGGCTTGGGAACAGTCCCCTTTCGTGCCGCCGGATCATCGCTGAAGTCCGCAACAATGCTGACACCGTTCGAAGCCTTCTTCGCATAAACCATCACAAAGTAGTCACCGCTCGTGATTCCGTCGCCGACGATGACCACCTCGTTTGATCCCTTGACTGCGGAACTCGATGTGAACTGGCCCCGTTCCATGCCCGCGGGTTGCCCCCGCTGGAGGTAGATGTCGACGTCTCCTGCCGCCGCGCCAGCGGTGGTCACAGACAGCCCCACGGCACCCGGCGGAACGGCCAACCGGAAGTGCCGCTTCTGGCTCTTGGCCATGTTCCCGATCTGGAAGACCACGCCGCTCTGTAGGGGGACCGTCTCGGCCGTTGGCGGAGGCGGCGACGGTGCCGCGGACGACGTCACGACAAACGAAGAGGTCGCTGGCGTGGCCTTAGTCACGCCATTGGACGACACCGCATCCACTTTCCATGTGTAACGCTTTCCCTTGGACAGGGCCGTTGGGAACTGGTAACTGCTCTCGCTCGCTGAAACCCTGACCGCTGGCAAAGGGCTGCGAAAATCGGCGTGGTCGTCGATGGTGATGATGTAAGTCTCGGCACCGGCGGCATCGGACCAGTCCAGGAGGGGAGCGTGGGCGACGTTCGTAACGCCGTTCGTGGGCGCGAGTAGCGTGAAGGGGCCGGGGGCATTCTGCGCGGGCGGCGGCTGAGGCGGGCCCGAAGAACCGCCCGAGACGGTGAACGGCGTGGACAACAGGTCGTTCGTACGATCAGCCGGGGCTTGGCCAGCGGCGTTGTTCGCGTCGACGCGCAGCCAGAGGTACTTGAGACCGGACGCCGCGTCTGCGGGGATGTCAATGCGGTCTGCGACGCCGTCACCACCGTTGGCCGAGATTGATGGAATGGTGAACGTGCCCACGAGCGGGTCCAAGTCTGACGGAGCTGAGGCGGAACTCGACAGACGCACTTGGGCGGTGCATGCCGCGGAAGCGGCGCGCCCGCTGTTAACCACACCAAACGTGATCCACGGCCGCGACCCGGCGGCACCACTGGAGGGACTCACCGAGAAGTTCGACGGGACCAAGTTTGGGCCCGTCGGCGCCACAACAGCGACGCGGAAAAGGGTGCTCGCGCGGTCGTCGCTCTCGTCGGCTGCGGCCTGGCCCGCTGCCCGATCGACATCGACGATGACCCAAACCGATCGGTCGCCATCGGAGAGCCCCGACGGGATCTGCACCGATCTTGTAACCGTTGTAAAGCCCCCGGCAGGGATGGCATCGATGGTGAAGGTCTCGGCCAGCTTCGGATCGTTGCTTGTCGGGGCGACGTTTGGCTGCGTGATGCGGACGTTGACTTGGCATTGGCGGGAAGCGGCGTTGCCAGCGTTTGTGACATTGAAACCGACGAAGGCGGTCGAGCCGGGGGCACCGTTGCTGGGGGAGATGAAGAGGGACGATGGGCGAAGGTTGGGGGTGCCAGAGACCGGCGGGGGCGGCGGAGGGCCTGGCGTTTGGAAGTAAAGGCGCTCAGAGGTGTAGGCACCCCATCCAGCCGAGTTCTTGGCCCGCATGTTCCATCGGTACTGCTTGCCGTTCTCGAGACGGCCCGAGGGCACGGTCAAGAAGGAATGATTGGGCACGTTGTCGTCGTCGTAGATCAGTGTCCAAGAGCCGGAGTCGTTGCGCGAGATGTACAGGCCATGTCCGGTCGCGTTCGCCGAGAGGTTCCACTGCATCGTCGGCGTGAGGGTGACAAGCTGCGTGCCCGGCCCGGAGGCCGTCCCCGGCGCGATCATGGTCGGCGGATTGGGCGGCGTCACCGTTGCGGGAGGAGGCGGTGGCGGCTGAACCTTGAAGAAGTACGCGGGGGAGAAGCGGCCTTCGTTCGCCGAGTTGTACGCCGCCATATTCCACTTGAACGTCCTTCCGGCGAGCAATCGCCCGGCAGGTACCAGGTACGCCGTGCCGGTGGAAGCGCGGTCCTCGTCCACGACGAGTTGATTCGTGGACATGTCGCGGATGTACAGCCCGTAGTGCGAAGCGCCACTGGAGGGCGTCCAGAAGAAGGCCGGGGTAGTGTTTGGGACCGTTGGCGCGGACGCCTCCGAGCCGCCCCCCTGAAGGCCATTGACCAGCAGGTTTGTGGGCGCAGGAGGTGCCACGGCCAAGGCCGGAGCGCACCACAATCCAAAGGCGAACATCGCCGCTAATCTCACGAGGCTCACAATAAGGAGATTCCGCAGCATCTTGCAGTCCTCTCTGGTGGACCGTCACAGGGTGAACACTTGGCGCGGCTTGGCGTGGACGCGGCGTCACTCAAACCGCCGTCCATGCCTTGCTTACGCAACGATGACGCTCGTTTAGGAATGATCACCCGAGAATTGCAGCGGGCTCCCGAACGCCCGCCCTGCAGGCGGTCTTGGACCGCTGTGCGCAGCGTGGAACACCGAATCCGGCGCATTCTCGCAGGTCTGAGTTTCTCACCCCATCCCCGCCCGAATCAGCGCCAACTCCTCCGCCACATCCGTCCCCGGCCCAACGGACGCTCGGACGCCGATCTCAAGTTCCTTCATCATGTGTTCGGAAACGACTTGCAGCACCGACCCTGGATTGCGGATGCGTAGTTCCGCCGCGACCTCGGACTGGGTGCGCCGGACCGCGCTGGCTCCCAGCGGGGGCAGGTGAACCGCCGCGAAGAGCCGCCAGTGACCTTCCTTGCCGCTCTCCCGGAAGTGCTCCGCTGTTCGCTCGGCGGCGCCACGGACCAGCGAGGCGCACCACTCGCGGAAGAACGCCTGCTCAGGATCGGCGTGGTCGGCGGAACCGATGCTCTCGAGCCGAGCCTCGTCCATCGCGCCGTGACGCTCACCACGGATCGTCCGACGGGTCGTTTCCCGCCTGGCGGCGTCGACGCAGAAGTGCTCCAGCCAGCGGAGCATCAGCGTCCGCAGCCGTCCACGCTCTGGGTCGAACTGTTCAAAGAGCCGCTTGTCCCACACGCGCTCGACGAAGAACGCCTCTGTGGTTTCTGCGGCGAGGTCCTTGTTCAGGCCCTTCCAACGTAAATAAGCGTACACGGGGGGCCAGTACAGCCTGAACAGCTCGTCGAAGGCGCGGGATCGCACGCCCGGATCGGCGTCCGACATCGCCGCCACGAGCGCCAGATGCGTTTCGCCAAACTTCGCGTGTGTGCGTTCCAGAGACATCAACCCTCCCGATGTTCGATGCCGCAGAAGGCCGACGTGAGAAAGGCCGGAAGTCACGGACGGCGTCTCCCTGAGTATCTTCGATCGAACGTCCTGCGCCAAGGCCCGAATTGCGTATAGTTTAGTACATGGAACGTGCCGATTCCAAGGAACCATCGCGGGATTCGACGCGGCCGCTGGATTGGACGACCGCGCGGTCGCTATGGGCGGCCCTCAGCGGGGGTGGGCAGGAGTCGGTCCGTGCCCAAGACCGCGGACCGCTCGCAAATGCGCCCGACGTGGAAGGCTACACCATTGAGGCCCGGATCGGCGGCGGCGGAGGCGGGGACGTGTACCGTGCGCGGCGGCACGCCGACGGCCGGCTGGCCGCGATGAAGTTTATCCGGGTTCCATCGGGCATCGCCGTGTCGGGTGATCCGGTGCGGCGGGCGCGTGCGTTCGAGAACGCATGGCGCGAGATCGAGATCCACAAGGATCTCCCGCCGGCGTGCGTCCCCGAGTACCTCGACGAGGGCCTGCACGACGGCGGACTGTGGTTCGCAACCGAGTTCATCGCGGGCAAACCCATCGACGAGTACTGCGAGGCCGCCGGGCTGTCCCCGCGCGACCGCGCCCGCCTCCTGGCCGAGGTGTGCGAGTGCGTGCAGAGCCTTCACGACCGTGCCATCATCCACAAGGACATCAAACCCTCGAACATCCTCGTCATGCCGAGCGGGCGGGTACGGATTATTGATTTCGGCATCTCAGTGCGATCGGCGGTGGTGGGGCGCGACGCGCCTGTCGGTGCAGAGAGGCCGGAAACCGGGTCCGAGCAGACTTTCGCTTGCGGGACCCCCGCCTACATGGCTCCAGAACAGACATTGGTGTGCAAAGACCAGTCATTGGGCAAGCACATCCCCATCACGAATCGCAGCGATGTTTTCGCTTTGGGTGCCACAGGGTTCGTGCTCCTGCTCGGCGACGTCCCCCACCAGAGCGATCCAGCCTCTAAGCCCCACCAGGCTCTCCTCTCTGTTGCTTCAATTCCGGCCCGAGACCCTCTCGAACTCCAACCCGACCTCTCCCCGCCGCTCGCGGCGGTACTTCGGAAGGCCGTCGCTCATCGTCCCGCTGACCGTTACGCATCGCCAAAGGAGTTCAGCGACGACCTGCGCCGGTGGGCCGACGGGCGGCGTGTGGCGGCAATCCCCCGCGGCGGGTTCGGGCGGGCGCTCGATTGGGCCAACGAGCACCGTGCCGCCGCTTCGTTTTTCGTGGGCGTCGCCGTCTTTCTCCTCTGTCTGACCGCCACCGTTCTGAGCGTGTGGTGGATCAACCAGCGCCCTTATAAGTTTGACGGGACACGTCTCATCGCCGCCTCCGGGCGAATCCTCGCCGATTGGAGCCACGGCGAGCCGTACAAAGTGGTGTTCGGCGCGTTGGTCGACCGCCCTTCTTCACTCGGCGGCGGCCAGCTCGTCCTCGTCGGCGCGGGTCCGAAGGAGCCAGCACCGGAACTCCGTGCGTACGACGGAAACAACCCGGACACTGTGCTCTGGAGCTCGGGGTTCGGCGCCGACCGCTTCACTGCGCCGCCGCGCCAGGGATTCGAGGCCGCTTCGGCTTACTGGCTTGTCAATGCCACCCTTGCCGATGTGTTCCCCGACCGCCCAGGGGTCGAAATCGTCGCTTCCCACGCCCACAGGGTCCGCGGTGCCTGCTGCATCAGAGTCTACGACCTCGCCGGAACGGTGCTCTATGAAGTGTGGCACTACGGGCACATCTACGACCTTCGATGGCTCAGCGGCCCGAAACTGCTGGTCCTGCTCGGCGTCAATAGCGAGGCCCTGTGGAAGTTCCGAGGACACCCCGAGGCCCACATGGAATGGCCGGTCGTGGTGTTGGCTGTCAGGCCCGAGGTGGGGACGCGAGCCGGATGGATCACCACTCCCTCGCACGCGGGTGATTCGCCTCCGCATTGGTACCGCTGCGTGATGCCTCCGGACCTGGTGCTGCCGAGCGGCTTTGACAAGGATGTTTTCAATCTCGGCAGTCCGCAATACGCCATGTACGATGACGCAACGCACTTCAGCCTTGTGGTCGGACTCCGCCCCGCCATTGTCGACTCCCACGGCGAAGTGGTGAAACGCTTGCAGTTCGCCCACATGCAGCAGAACGCCGGGAAGCGGCGGGACGCTGAGCGATTGGGCAGCCAGGCGGAGTCCGAGCCGCAGTTGGTGGATTTGCCGCCGATCATTGACAAGGCGAAGGCGGGGTCGGACGGCGAGTGGGCGAAGCCGGAGTGAGATTGTTCGGAAAGCGTTCCTAGATTCCGCGCTCGGGTCCGTATGAAAGAGTGGGTCGCCTCCGGACCCATCAGGAGAACTCTGTCATGCGGAAGTATCGTGCCGGGCTACACCCTCTTGTCGGTGCTGTTGTATGGGCTTCGCTGCTCACGATGGCTGGCTGCGGCTCGATGTTCGGCTCGTCCAGCACCGAGCGGATCACGGCGCCGAGCGCGTCCACCTCGCCCAAGATGGACTTCGAGAAAATCCGCACCATCGCGGTATTCCCGTTGTTCCCTGCGGGACAGGTGGACGAGCAGCAGTTTGCCGAATCCCTGGTGGCGGAACTGACCGCCGAGGTGGCGAAGCGCCAGTCGCAGTGGACAATCCAGTCCTACCGAGAGACGCTCGGCTTTATCAACGCTGGCGATCTAGGGTCCGGGTACAAGAACCTCCAAGCCGACTACAACACCTTTGGCGGCCCGGGCGGCCAGATGGTCGTCTCGCCCGCGACGAGGGAGTTCCTGGGCCGCCTTTCCGAGGTCAGCGGTGCCGACGCCTTCATCATCGGCTCGTACAACCTGGGCACCAGCCAAACCTATGACTCGAATCCGTTCACCGGGACGCTGATCCGCTACGTCGACTCGTGCGAGGTGCGGCTGAGCGTGTACTACGTCCGCGAAGACGAGAACTGGTGGACGGCGTCGGTCACGCGAGCCGGTGACCGGGGCAAGATCATCGCGAGCATCGCACAGAGCCTCGGGGCCT
>CAYZFW010000016.1:0-14778 GCA_964477615.1 uncultured Phycisphaeraceae bacterium
GCTGTTTGCTTTTCTGCGGTTGATCGCTGGGCCGGGGTGCCGGGGGAGTTTCTTGAAGGAGACACGCGATGACGACGCTCGCTCTTGAATTGCCGCTGGCCTATTGGATTGCGCCCGTCGCCGGGGTGTGCGCGCTGTTGATGGCGTTTGTGTTCTCGCGCTCGGTCTTGGCGCGGGACGAGGGGGACGCCGAGATGATCCGCATCGCGCGGGCGGTGCGTCAGGGCGCAATGGCGTATCTGGCCCGGCAATACCGCGTGGTGGCGATTGTGTTCGTGGTGCTGGTGGCGCTGCTCGGCGTACTGAGTTTCGGACTCGGGCTGCAGCCCACGCTCTCGATGCTCGGCGTGCCCATCGCGGGGCTGCTGTCGGGCCTGTGCGGGTGGTTCGGGATGCGCACCGCGACGTCGGCCTCGAATCGCACCGCGGCGGCGGCGAAGGTCTCGCTCAACGACGGGCTCACCGTTGCCTTCCGCTCCGGCGCGGTGATGGGCCTCACCGTTGTCGGCTTCGCCTGCCTCGATGCATCGTTCTGGTTCTTCATGCTCACACGCTTCGGCGGGCACTTCGGCATGGGCGTCGGTACCGAGGGGGTGACGGCGGCCGCGCTGCCGATGATCACCAGTGTGATGCTCTCGTTTGCCATGGGCGCGAGTTTGCAGGCGCTGTTTGCGCGGGTGGGCGGGGGCATTTACACGAAGGCTGCGGACGTGGGGGCCGATCTCGTCGGCAAGGTGGAGGCGGGGATCCCGGAGGATGACCCGCGCAACCCCGCGACCATCGCGGACAACGTGGGCGACAATGTCGGCGATGTCGCGGGCATGGGCGCGGACCTTTACGAGTCGTACTACGGGTCGATCCTGTCGACGATGGCGCTTGGTGCGGCGGCGGCGTTCACGATCCCGCACATCACCGCGGGGAACCAGGGCGAGATCGCGATGAAACTCGTGATTGCGCCGCTGGCGCTCGCGGGCGTCGGCATCGTGTGCTCGATCCTGGGCATCTTCACGGTGCGGGCGCGGGAGGGCGCGGGGTTCGCGGAACTGCTGCGCTCGCTGGGCATCGGGGTGTGGACGGCGTCGGCGCTGATCGCGGCGCTCTCGCTGGGCCTCTTGTGGTGGCTGCTGAGCGGCGTGCCTGAGGTGCCGTGGCTTGGGATGTGGGGGGCGATCATGTCCGGCCTTTTGGCGGGTCTGGTGATCGCGCGGGCGACGGAGTACGCGACGAGTTACGAGCACCCGCCGACGCGGCGGATCGCCGAGGCGGGGCACACGGGCCCGGCGACGGTGATCATCGCGGGCATCGCCGAGGGGATGAAGAGCACCTGGGCGGCGCTGCTGACGACGACGGTGGCGGTGGTCGCAGCGTTCGTCTTCGCCGGCGGGGGGACGAACTTCCTGCTGGGCTTGTACGGCGTGGCCATCGCCGCCGTGGGCATGCTGGCGACGCTGGGGATCACGCTGGCGACCGACGCGTACGGGCCGATCGCGGACAACGCGGGCGGCAACGCGGAGATGAGCCGTCAGCCGCCGCATGTGCGTGAACGCACGGACATGCTGGATTCGCTGGGGAATACGACGGCGGCGACGGGCAAGGGGTTCGCGATCGGGTCGGCGGCGCTGACCGCGCTCGCGCTGTTCGCCGCTTATGTGCAGGTGGTGCAGACGCAGATCACGACGCAGAGCGCGGCGTTCATGCAGTCGTACACGTACGAGGGCGAGGCGCCGAAGGAAGCGCACGCGGTGTACGAGGGGCACGGGAAGTTCGCCATCGTGAACCCTGCGCTGGGCACAGTGGGCGGGGGGATGCTCATCGACGCCACGCAGTTCGATGAGCCGAACGAAGTGGACCACCTGGAGGTGGGTCTCGTGCTGCCGGCGAGCGTCGAGGGCGGGGAACTCGAAGGGCGGCTGGTGCGGCTGAAGGCCAAAGTGAAGCACGGCGACCACTGGCACAACTACAACTTCACGGTGGCCGATGCGAGGTTCGCCTCGATCCGCGATGTGCTGATGTTCTACGACGTGACGCTGACCAGCCCGCGCGTGCTCGCGGGGCTGTTCCTCGGCGTTTTGCTCACGTTCCTGTTCTGCGCGCTGACGATGGGCGCGGTGGGGCGTGCGGCGTACGCCATGATGGGTGAGTGCCGCAGGCAGTTCGGGGCCATGCGTGCGGCGTTCCGCGCCGGCGGGATGAGCGAGGACGACATCGCCGATCCGATGAAGTGGCCCGGCAGCGCGGTCCACGAAGGCGTGACGTACCCGGATTATGCGCGGTGCGTGTCGATCTCGACGGCGGGGGCGCAGCGGGAGATGATCCTGCCGAGCGTGCTCGCCGTGATGGTGCCGCTGGCGGTTGGTGTGGTGCTGGGTGTGGGCGGCGTGATGGGGCTGCTGGCGGGCGGGCTGACGAGCGGCTTCGCGGTGGCGATCTTCATGGCCAACGCGGGCGGGGCGTGGGACAACGCCAAGAAGTTCGTGGAGTCGTGCGGGAAGATCACGGCGGATCGGTACATCGACGATTCGGCGTCGCGCGAGGCCGTGCCGGCGGGGATTCGTCAGAGCTTGCTGGAGCGGGCGACGGAACTGCGGCGTGTCGGGCGCGGGTCGGCGCTGGTGTACGGCAAGGGCTCGGACGATCACAAGGCGTGCGTGGTGGGCGACACCGTGGGCGATCCGTTCAAGGACACCTCGGGGCCGTCATTGAACATCCTGATCAAGCTGATCTCGATTGTGAGCGTGGTGTTCGCGGGGCTGACGGTGAAGTTCGGCCCGGTGGTGGGGGCGTGGCTGGGGCTGCACTGATCGGCGGGGCACCCCTATCATCCCGACCCTGCTGAGCCGACCATGACCACCGCCGCACACACGATCCATCCATCGCTGCCCTCCACCGGCCCGATCCGCGTGGCGGTTGTCGTGGCGCGGTACAACGCCGCGATCACCGACAAGCTGCGCGATGGAGCGGTGGCGGAACTGGCGCTGCGCGTGCGCGAGCGCGGCGAGGCGGTGGTGGTGCCGGTTCCGGGGTCGTTCGAGTTGCCGGTGGCGGCGGCGGCGGCGGCGCGGTCCGGGCGGTTCCACGCCGTGGTGACGCTGGGGTGCATCATCAAGGGGGAGACGGTGCACGACGAGGTGATCGCGCACGCGATTGCGCAGCAGATCGCGGCGGTGGGGGTCGAGACGGGGGTGCCGGTGGTGCTGGGGGTGCTGACGGTAAACACGATCCAACAGGCCGAGGCCCGCGCGGGGGGCGTCCACGGCAACAAGGGCGCGGAGGCGATGTCCGCCGCGCTGGATACGCTTGCGACTCTTCATGCCTTGAAAGCTCTTTCTTCCTGATGCCTCGATGCCTCTTGCCTTGATGCCTTCCCCACATGGCCACACCCCGAGACATCCGCCGCATGGCGTTCAGCGCTCTGTTCCAACTCGACGCGCAGTCGGAGCCGGACGCGGCGTCGGTGCGTGCTGCGCTCGATGAGGTGACGACGGGGCACGACGGGCCGATCGTGCCCAAGGACCGCGACAAGGCGATGGAGCTGGCCCAGGCGGCGTTTGAGAGCAGCGCCGAAGCGGACCGCGAGGTGGTGGCCCTCTCCCCCACGTGGCCGGCGCACCGCCAGCCGGCGGTGGACCGGGCGATCATCCGTCTGGCGTGGCACGAGATGACGACGGGACGCGTGAACCCGAAGATCGCCGTGAACGAGGCGGTGGAACTGGCGAAGGAGTTCTCGACGGAGAAGTCGCCAGCGTTTGTGAACGGGGTGCTGGACCGGATTCTGAAGAGGGTGCTGGGGGTGGGAGCGGGGGCTGCTGTGGACGGCGGGGAAGCTGCAGAACAGCAGAGCAGCAAAGCAGCAGATTCGGATTGAAACGAACTCGCCGCCGTGATTTGTACCGTCAGCAACGCCGTCTCAATCGATCCTTCCTCTCTCTCCGAATCTCTCCGCGAACTCCGCGTCTTAGCGGTGAACCAACATGGGTTTTTTCAAGAGCGTCTTTTCCAAACTCCAGCAGGGCCTGCAGCGCACGCGTGAGGTGCTGCTGGCGGATGTCCGGTCGTTTCTGCCGGGGCGGAAGATCGACGAGGCGCTGCTGGGGGAACTCGAGGCCGCGCTGCTCAAGGGCGACCTGGGGACGAGTGTGACGAAGCGTCTCATCGACGGCATCCGTAAGGACGCGCTCGAGGGCAAACTCACCCGCGGCGAGGACATCGAGGAGCACCTGAAGCGCGAACTCAAGGCGCTGTGGCCCGAGCAGGACCGGGCGATCCGGTTTGCTTCGCCGAGTGCGGAGGTGCCGAGGCCGATCACGGTGATTCTGGTCGCGGGTGTGAACGGCGCTGGGAAGACCACCAGCGTCGCCAAGATCGCCCACGCGCTGCGGAAGCAGGGCAAGACGGTGCTGCTGGCGGCGTGCGACACCTTCCG
This sequence comes from uncultured Phycisphaeraceae bacterium, assembly GCA_964477615.1. Classification (GTDB taxonomy): domain Bacteria; phylum Planctomycetota; class Phycisphaerae; order Phycisphaerales; family UBA1924; genus JAFLCM01. Next base: position 4,424 of record CAYZFW010000016.1, read on the forward strand.
GGCCGGGGCGGTTCGGCAACTGGAGATTTGGTCGGAGCGGCTTGGGGTTGAGGTTGTAAAGGGCAAACAGGGGGGCGACCCCGCGGCGGTGGCGTTCGACGCCTGTGCCGCGGCGGTGGCGCGCGGCGTGGACGTGCTGCTCATCGATACCGCCGGGCGCCTGCACACGCAGGACCCGCTGATGCGGCAGCTGACGAAGATCCGCGACATCACGGCGAAGAAGATCCCCGGCGCACCCCACGAGGTGCTGCTGGTGCTCGATGCGACGACGGGCCAGAACGCCGTGCGACAGGCGGAGGAGTTCGGTCGCGCGATCAACGTGACCGGGCTGTTCCTGGCGAAACTGGACGGCACGGCGAAAGGTGGCGCGGTGATCGCAATCCACGATGCGACGAAGGTGCCGGTGAAGTTTGTGGGGACGGGGGAGACGCCCGATGATGTGGAGGCGTTTGATCCGGAGCATTTTATTGAGGCGCTTTTTGCCGGAAGTGTTACGGCACCCGCATAGGCTTCGAGCGATATGAACGCAGGACGGCTCCGAACCCCTATACCGAAGGCCGCGGCTCATGTCGGACGTGGGATTGAGCCGTTGATTGATGGGCGAGTCGAGCGTGGCAGTGCGAGCGATCTCGACGGAGCGAGGGTGCTGCCTTGGCTGATTCTCTGGACTGCCATTTCCCTTGTCCTTTGCGGACTTGCTGCTCCTCTGGCGTGGACGCAAGTGAGTGCGCAGTCGTGGGCGGTTGTTCCCGGAGTTGTCGTTCGAAGCCAGCACGAGACGAACCAAAGCGACTGGCATCCCTTGCTTGAATACGAGTACTTCGCTGGCGGTCGAAGCAGGCGGTCCAGCGAGGTGGGATGGCCCACACCGGGCTCCAAGCATGATGAAAGGCCGCCGTTGGAGTACCGAAAGGGTGATTCGATCTCAGTGTATGTGGATTCGAGTGATCCCGACCGATCACTGCTCGCGCCCGGTCTTGGGCGTCTCGCCGTGTTCTATCTTTCGGTGTGCCAGACGCTGGCGACAGCGGCGTTGGCTGGTTGGGCGTGCGTGATGGCCCACTTTCTTCGATCGCGAAGGTTCAACTGGATCGGCGGCTTTGTGGTGGAAGACACCAAGGAATCTACAACGGCGAGCGCGGGCGACTGGGCCAAGACGCTTGAGTTCGGAGCGATGGGTGTCATTCTGTCCTCGGCCGCTTGCAGTGCGATCGCCGCGGCAGCGGGCACATCGTGGACTTACTTGATCGTCCAGTTCGTTGTATGCGTCTTTCTCGGCGGGAGCGTGATGTGGCTCCAGCGGCTCATAAGCAAGCGCGAACCAGCCCTAAGAATCGACTGGGTTCAGCAGACCGTATGGCTTCCGAGTCAGGGGCTTGGTTCTCACGGTACGAGCATCGCGATAGCGGCCATATCTCGGGTTGGGTTGCGGCGATCCGCCGCTCGTCACACGTTTGTCTGGGAGGTCGTGCTCGAAACCGCCGCAGGTCCCGCGCCGGTTGTTGAGCGGTACTCCAAGAAACCGGCGCAAACGATTGTTCAGTGGTTGGCATTGGTCCTGAGAGTTCCTGGATCTGATGAGGCAATCGGAGCGTGAGCTTCTTCCTGAACCTGACAGTTCTATCGCCCGCCCAAAAACTCCCACCCTGTCCCGCTCAGCAGCCGCTCGCGGTGTTCGTCGCTGAGTTCCTTCATCGAAGCGATCACCTCCCCCGGTGTGATCTCCCCCAGCGGGAACGGGTAGTCCGTCCCCAGTGCGATGCGCTCGACACCGATGAGGCGGATGAGTTCGCGGAGGGTTCCCGCGTCGTGGACGAGTGAATCGACGTAGAAGCGGGCGGGCTTGCCGGTGGTTTCGTCGCGGAGGTAAGCGCGGGGGCGGGTGCGGCTTTTGGTTTGGCACAGGTCGGGGCGTGCGAACCAGCCGTGGTCGATTCGGCCGATGGTGCCGGGGAACGAGCCGCCGCCGTGGGCGAAGCAGATGCGGAGATTTGGCAGGCGTTCGAGCACGCCGCCCATGAGGACGCTGACGACGGCGCGGCATGTCTCGGCGGGCATGCCGACGAGCCAGGGCATCCAGTAGTCGGGCATCTCGGCGCTGCCGAGCATGCCCCAGGGATGGACGAAGACCGCGGCACCGAGTTCGGCGCAACGCTGGAAGAACGGGAAGAGTTCCGGCGCGTCGAGGTTCCACGTGTTGACGTGCGAGCCGATTTGTACTCCTCGGAAGCGCGCGGACCCGGACAGCGACATGATGCGTTCGAGTTCCGCGATAGCGAGCAGCGGGTCCTGCAGCGGGACGGTGCCGAGGCCGATGAAGCGGTCGGGGAACGCTGTGCATACCTCGGCGATGTGGTCGTTCAGCCAGCGGGCCACTTCGAGCGTCTGCTTCGCCGGGGCGTCGTAGGCGAACATGACCGGCACGGTGCTGAGGGCCTGCACGCGAACGTTGCATGCATCGCACTCGCGCACGCGCACGGCGGGGTCCCAGCAGTTGGACTGGATTTCACGGAACATCTTGCCGTCGCGCCACATGCGGGCGCAGCAGGGTTTGTGCTGTTCGAGCGAGACCCACCCCCCGGAAGTGGCGGACGACCCCTGAGATGCGGGATCGACGACGCCGAACCGCTCGGCCCATTTCGGCCACTTCTCCGGTGCAGGCAGGATGTGCGTGTGCAGGTCGAGCATGTGGGGTTCAGTCTACTCGTGAGCGGACTTCTCTCGCCGCGGCACAAAGAGCATGGCGAATCCGCCGATCGCGGCGGCGCCGGTCATCGCCGAAGCGATCCCAAAGAGGATGGCGAGTCGGAGATTTGATTGATCGAACGGCTGGCTCGGCGTTTGGCCGCTGTCGCGCAGGGCGAAGAAGCGCTCTTCACGCTGGCGAAAGTCCATGTGAGCGAAGGCGAAGCTCGTTGCGCCAAGTCCGGCGGCGATCACGAACAAGATCACGACTGCTTTGGGCCTGAGCACGGACTGCATCCTCCTCATCGGGGGGGTGTCGCGCGGCGAGAGTCGCGCGAGATCAGCCAGAAAGACACGTCACGCGGAAAAAGGCGGAAAAATCAGCGTCGATACGGTCGCGCGCCGATTGCCTGTGGTGAGGGCGCGTGTACGGTACACCGGATCGCTCCGTCATTCATCCCTCTCTCGAGGCGTGCCGGCACGGCACGCCGAGGTGGGTGCCCGGGCGAACCGCGACTCTTTCTTCAGGAGTCCACGATCATGTTCATCCGTTCCATCGCGGCCTGTGCCGCGGGCGTTGTGTCGTTGGCCGCTGCTTCGGCCGTGTGTGGCGAGACGATCTACGGCATCACCGGCGCGTTCCACGCCGATCTGTTGGTGGTGTTCGACTCGGATTCACCGGGTGTGCTGACCACCATCGGCGCCGTCTCGGGCGTGCGGCCCCGGCACGGGGTGCGCGGCATCGACTTCAGGCCGGCCACCGGCGAGATGTACGCGGTGAGCAACGACGGCGTGTCGGCCCAGCTCTACAAAGTGGATCTCGCGTCGGCGGCGTTGTCCCCCGTCGGCGCGGGGTTCACCTTTTCCGATGATCCGTACGCGCGGCTGTCCATCGAGTTCAACCCGGTGGACGACCGCATCCGCCTCGTGACAGGCAACGGGTTCAACTTGCGGCTGAACCCCGACACGGGTGAGGTTGAAGGCGTGGACACGCCGCTGAACTGGGCCCCGGGCGACACGAGCGCTGGGGATATCCCGTTCGCGGCCGATGTCGCGTTCACGAACAACGTGCCCGGCGCTTCCAGCACAACGCTTTTCGCCTATGACTTCCGCACCGATGTGGTGGCGGTGCAGGGCGGCGTGGACGGGGTGCCGCCGCCGGGGGTGGGCGTGTGGACGACCGTTGGTCGATCGGGCGTAACGGTGATCGACGCGGGTGTGGGGATGGACGTGAGCCCGACGACGGGCGCGGTGTTCGCGTCGTACACGCGCCTCGGGGTTGAGGGATTTGCGCGGGTGAATCTTGCCACGGGCCGGTTCACGGAGACGGGCGTGTTCTCCGGGGTCGAGATGCTCGATATTGCGATCGCGGTGCCGCCGCCGGCGTGCCGGGCGGACTTTGATTCGAGCGGTGTCGTGAGCACGGCGGACCTGACGTACTTCCTCGGACGGTTCGGAACGTCGCCAGTGCCGGGGACGCCGCAGGCGCGTGCGGACTTCAACGCCAGCGGCGTGGTGGACAGCGAAGACCTGGTGTTCTTTCTTGGACGGTTCGGACAGGCATGCCCGTGAGGAGGGCCGCGGCGCGGAACGTGTGCCGACGCGGTGGGGTTACTCTTCGTCGAAGCCCGCGTCGACGAGGGCCTTGAGTTTCTCGCACGCCGTGGCGGAATCGTCGCCGCTGGCGGAGATTTCCAGTTCGGTGCCCTGCGTGGCGGCGAGCATCATCATCATCATGATGGACTTGCCGTCGACGGGGTCGCCGGGGTTGTTGTCGGTGCGGCGGACGGTGATGTCGCTGGCGAAGGTGCAGGCGAGGTCGACGAAAGCCATCGCCGGGCGGGCATGAAGGCCCAGCCGGTTCTTGATGGTCGTGATGGCCGTGGTGGTGGGCAAGGGGGCGGAGGTCGGGGGCGGAGATCGGGTGTGAGCCGCGCGGGGCGATGAACGTTCTGCTTTGCTGATTAGCCCGGCAGCGTGCCGTTGTCGGCGTCGTCCATCAGGGTGATGACCTGGTCCACCGTGCTGGCCTGGCGGAGGAACCTGCGGAAGGTGTCCTGGCTGAGGTTCTTGAAGATGATCTCCATCGCCCGCAGGTGGGCCTCGGGGTCGTTGGCGGGGCTGACGAGGAGGAAGACCGAGTAGACGGGCTGCTTGTCGAGCGCGTTGAAGTCGATGCCGCGCTCGGAGATGCCCACCGCGGCGGCCATCTTCTTGGTGCCGCCCAACTTCACGTGCGGGATGGCCACGCCCTTGCCGAAGCCGGTCGAGCCCTTGCGCTCGCGCTCCAGCACGGCGTCGAGCATCGTCTTGCGGTGCTTGGCGTCGATGGTGCCGGAGTTGATGAGCGCATCGACCAGTTCCACGATCACGTCGTCGCGCTCGACGCTTGTGAGGCGCGGGACGATGGCCCCAGGGGAGACGATTTCACGCATTTTCATGGTGGCGGGTGCTGATCGCGGGGACGAGAGGTGGGACGTCGGGAGTCGGGGTTCGAATGGGGCAGGTGGCCGGGGCGAGAAGTCGGCTCGGAGAGCCGACGTATCTCGGAGTTGGCTCAGTGCTTGGGGTTCTTCAGGCGGTCCTTGAATTCGGAAAGCTGGCGGTGGACCTTGTCGAGGGCGAGGTCGATGCACTCGTAAACGTCCTGGCCGCTGGCCTTGGCGACGAAGTCGGCGTGCTTCTCGACATCGGCGCGGATCTCGACTTCGACGTGGTCGTGCTTGGGGCGCTCGAGCACCACCGCGATGGATTGGACGCCGTCGTAGTAGCGGGGCAGTTTCGCCGCCTTCTGCTCGGCGTACTGCTGGATGGCGGGGGTGAGGTCCATGTGCTTTGCGGTGACTTGGATTCGCATGATTCGTCGGGTTCCTCCGTGATGGTCGTGGTCCGTGCCGTGTTGCGTTCGCCGAACAGGTCCCGATCCGTCAGGGCTTGGGATGCTCGGGTCGGTACATCGAAGCGTGGTCCGGGGGCATGTTACCCCGGCGGCGGTTTGGGCGGGTGGGTCTGGCGAGTGAGGTTGCGGCCTCGTTTAGGGGGTCAGACGGCGAGATCGTCGGTCGGAGACTCGCGATTCTTGGTTCCGGGCCTGAGGAGGCACAGGCCGATGGTGAGCGGGCCGCAGCGTCCGGCGAACATGAGGACGATGAGGGTAATCTTCCCCGCGGTGGTGAGTTCGGGGGTGATGCCCATGGAGAGGCCCACGGTGCCGATGGCGCTGGCGGTTTCGAAGACGATCTTGATGAAGTCCTGGTGCTCGGTGACGCAGAGGATGAGGACGCCGAAGGTGATGAGGACGAGGTAGATCGAGGCGGCGGCGAAGGCCCAGAGAACGCGGACCAGGGGGATCTCTCGGCCGAAGAGGGCGACGTCTGAGCGCCCGCGCAAGACGCTGAGGAGATTGGCAAAGATGGCGGAGATGGTGGTGGTCTTGAGGCCGCCGCCGGTCCCGCTGGGGGATGCTCCGATGAGCATGCAGATAAGGAGGACGAAGAGGGCGGGTGGCGCCATGGCACCGATGGGGATGGTGTTGAACCCGGCGGTGGAGGAAGCGGTCATGGTCTGGAAGGCGGCGGCCAGGAGCCGCTCGTGGAAGGGGAGGGCGGCGATGGAGGGCTCGAGGGCCACCAGCAGCGGGGTGGCGGCGAGGAAGACGATGAGGGTGGTCCAGAGGATGACCTTCGAGGTGAAGGTGAGGAGCCGTTCGCGGAGTTTGGCGGAGTACCACACGTCCTGGACGACGATGAAGCCGATGGCACCCAGGTAGCAGAGGGTTCCGACGACGAGGTTGACGACCCAGTCCGAGCGGAAGGCTTCCAGGCCGGAGTTGTTCAGGCTGAAGCCAGCGGTGGTGAAGGCCGAGACGGCGTGGAAGGCGGCGGACCACAGCGGGTTCTCGACACCCAGGGCGGCGAAGCGCCACCAGAGGATGGCGGTGCCGACGCCCTCGCAAACCGCCGTGAACACCACGACCTGAACGAGGAAGTGCTGCATGACGAAGTAGTGCGGAACGGCGAAGCCGGCGCGCAGCACGCCGAGTCTCGAGGTTGAGAGGGTGCGTCCAGTGGCGAGGACGAGGACCGAGGAAACGGTCATGTAGCCGATGCCGCCGAGCTGGAAGAGGATGAGGATGGTGAACTCACCCAGGGCGGTGTACGAGTCGGCGACGCTGATGGTGGTGAGGCCGGTTGTGGAGACGGCGCTCACGACGTTGAAGAGGTTGTCGATAAACGAGACGTGGGTTTGGCGCGCCCAGGGCAGGCTGAGGACGAGGACGCCCAGGGCGACGTACAGGCCGAATCCGAGGACGAGTTGTTGGGGCGGTCTGAGGGCTGCCCAACGTCGGAGGGCGGCGCGGAGGGGGCGAGCGAGGGCGGCGCGGGCTCGTCGAAGGGCGCTCGTGATGCCCTTGGGCCGGGGTGCGCGGCGTTCTTTGCCCGCCGGAGCTTTGTGGGCGGGTGAAGCGTCTCCGAGTTGTTGGGTGGTCATCGGGTGATCCGAGGGTCGCCGCGGCCGGGCGCGTTCCTGAAACGCGCGGCGCGGGCGTCCGCTTGCCCACGGGCGTGCCCGGTTCGCGCTGATTGCATTGCGCGCAGGCGGGCTCCGCCGTGTCCTTTCACAAGCCTTCGGGGTGAGCTGACGGGCTGGGCCTTGAAAGTGGCCTGAGGATGAAAGTCCCCTTCGCCCCTGCCGCAGGTTCTTGGCGGCGTTGGTTCCCCCGATCTCCGCCTTCGGGCGGAGATTCGGCAGCAGATTCGAGAAGAGTGTATCCGGCGCCGCAGCGTGCTGGTGCGCCGGGTGAGACTTGCGGACGGGCGCCGGATGTTCGGCTGGGACAAGTCAGAAATCCACAAACCCCTCGGGGATCTCAATCAGTGTGACCTCGAGGGTCATCTCGCGGCTGCCGCGGCGGACCTGCACCTTGACCTTGGGCCCGGTGCGGAGCGGCGGTTCGGAGCCGAGAGAAGTCATGCCCGGCGGCGGCTTTGGGGGTTCGATCGTTTCGATGTCGATGCCCTCCTGCAGTTCGCCCAGGATGCGGACGTAGTCGTCCATGGTGCGGACGGGCAGGTCGTTCAGCGCGAGAATGACATCGCGGTTGCGGAGGGGGTTGGAGACGCCTCGGGAGAGCCGGGAGGTTGAGACAACGTTTGAGACGACGACGCCGTCGCCGACGCCGCCTTTGACCGAGGCACCCAGGCCGAAGCGCGCGGGCTTGGACTGCTCGGCGACCTCCTCGATCTTCGCGGCCCAGGCGCGGAACTCGGACTCGATACGTTTCAGCGGAAGGTCGAAGGCGGCTTCGAGAGCACGCCTGCCGGTGGGGTCCTGGGCGTGGTCCTCGGTATACGCGCGGAACCAGAGTGCGAGTTTCCCCCGCTCGTTGAGGAACATGCAGAGGGCGCGGGCCTGGGCGTAATTGGCGCGGGGGCGCTCGCTCATGAACTTCTCATCGGGGAGCGAGGTGAATCGTTCGAGGGGCATGAGGCCGCCGTTGCGTGCGAGGCGGCGCGCGATGTTGGTGCGCCATGAGGGCTTGATGGTGAACGCGCCGGACGCCGGGGCCCCGGGCATTTCGACGTCTTCGAGCAGGCAGGCGAGGCCCTCCATGATCCACAGCGGGTGGCGTTGGCCGAGGCGGTCGGCGTGGCGCCAGTGCAGGACATGAAGGAACTCGTGGCGCAGGCCGGGGCCGAGGTCCTGCGTGACGAGGCGTTTACGGTCACGGTCGAAGTAGCCGCCCACGCCGTCGGAGAAGACGAGGCGGAAGAAGTCCTTCGGCGTCGGGAGCACGACGGAGACCCACGCATCAGGGCGGGCCTTCGCGTCGTCGGCGGGTGGTGGTGGGAAGAGTTCCCGCGTGGCCCAGGCGTGGACGCGGGTGATCTGATCGCGGGCGTCGTCGAAACTCGCGGGGCGGAACGCCGAGGCGTAATGCAGACGGAGTTCGTTGTCGGTGGCGAAGGTGTAGCCGTCTGGTGGAGGCCCGGGTGTGAAGCGTTCCTTGAGCGATGCGAGGTCGGCCGTGCCACGGGCATCGAGGATGTCGCGCCAGCCCTTGATGAGCAGGGTGAAGGTGCGTGTGGGGCGCAGGCCCGCGAGGTCGGGGTCGCGCTGCATGTGGAACAGCTCGATGAAGCCGTGGGCGAAGGCGTCTTCGAGGGCCTTCTCGGCGGCGGCGGTGTCGCCGGCGCGGGTGAGGGCGCACGCAAGGTTGTAGCGGTGGTAGGGGTCGGCGGGGTTCAGTTCGATGAGTGCTCGCCACGCTGCGGCGGCGGCGGGGAAGTCCTTGGACTTCAGCGCGGACTCGGCGCGGAGACGGATGGAGCGGGCTTGTTCCGGGTGGTCGGCGGGGTCGATCGCGGCGGGTGGATTTGCCGCGCACACGCGCGAGATCATGCCCAGTGTCGCGCAAGCGACGAGCACACCGGCGATCACTTGATGGAACCGCTTCTCACGCATCGGCGTTTGGGAATGGGCTGGTTTGACCAATCTCGGTTGCGGGATGCTCCGCGATCGGAGTGTTGTCCAAGTCTTGCGCACCGTTGAGAACGCGCAGCACACGGACACCCTCGGGTCGAACGGTGTAGAACACCAGATAAGTGCGAAGGGGGACGGAACGGATGCTCGTCAATTCGAGTTCATCTCTCGACCGTCCCATTTCCGGGGCTCGGGAGATCAGGCCGTAGAGATGCAGCAGCTCGGAAAGGAACTTCTCGGCAGCGGCCTCGCTGTGCTGCGCGTACCAGGCGGCGATCAGTTCTGTGTCGAGGTCCGCCTGCGTCGAAGTGAGAACGCGGATCACGACGCTCTCCGCTGGGCGCTCGCGTCGCGGCTCAACTGGGCACCGGAGCGGGTGCGAGCGCGCTTCAGGAGGTCCGCAGGGTCGAACTCGACAACCTCACCGCGCTCCACTTGATCCAGCCCGATCTGCACTTCCTTCCGAAGTTGTTCGAGTTTCCACTTGCGGAACTCGTCGCGCTCCTGGAGGAGGCGCAACGCCTCGCGCACGACCTCGCTGGCCGTCGAATACATCCCCGACTTGACCTTCTCGGCGACGAGCATTTCCAGTTCCGGTGTCAGTGAGATGTTCATGGGATCACTCGGTTCAGAAGGGTGAACGTGGTATCGGCCGGTCGCGAGCATGATATGCCATGAAATAGCATAATCTGTTATTGCACCGGCATCCGCAGCGGATGCTCTGACGTGAGCCGGGCGTTGGCCGGAAAGGTGGCTATCATCCTGCCCCCCAGATTTCGCCCCCAAACCGCATTCCCAATCAAAACCCAACCGGAGAGCCGCGATCCATGGAAACCACCCTGATCATTCTGAAGCCCGACGCCGTACAGCGAGGCCTGATGGGCCGCATCCTGTCCCGATTTGAGGACAAGGGCCTGCAGGTCGTCGGCTGCAAGATGATGAAGATCAGCCAGGAACTGGCCGCGACGCACTACGAGGCGCACAAGGAGAAGGGGTTCTACAAGGGCCTCGTTGCGTTCATGACCTCCTCGCCGGTGCTGGTGCTCGCCCTCCGCGGCAACGGGGCCATCACCATCGCCCGCAACATGATGGGCGCGACCTTCGGTAGCAAGGCCAACCCCGGCACCATCCGCGGCGATTTCGGCGTCTCGAACTCCTTCAACCTCATCCACGGCTCCGACAGCCCC
>CAYZFW010000017.1:0-14686 GCA_964477615.1 uncultured Phycisphaeraceae bacterium
CGAGAACATCTCGGTGGCCCGCGCGGGCACGGCGGAGTTCCGAACGATGAGCTTCGCCACCGCACCGCCGACGGTCTCGATGCCCAGGCTCAGCGGGATGACATCGAGCAGGAGCATGTCGCGCACGCCCCCGGACAGCACGCCAGCCTGCACCGCCGCGCCCAGAGCAACAACCTCATCGGGGTTGAGCGCCGTGTACGGCTCCTTGCCGAAAAGTTCGGCGACTCGCCGGCGCACCAGCGGCACCCGCGTCGAACCCCCCACCATGACCACGCGGTCGATGTCCGCGGCGGTGAGTTTCGCATCCCGCAGCACGCGCCGACACGAGGTGAGCGTGCGCTCCACCCACGGCGTGATCAAGGCCTCAAATTCCGCTCGCGAGAGTGTTCGAGACACCTTGCCTGCCGTGAGGGCCACCTCGACCATCGTAGAATCCGCCTCGGACAGCGCGATCTTCGCCCGCTCCGCCGCGTGACGCAGCCGCTGTCGGTCCTCGGGGGAGACAGGACCGCTCTCCGAAGGCTGCGACCCATCGGGTGCAAGCAGCCACGCGACGATCATCTGATCGACATCATCGCCGCCCAGATGCGTGTCCCCGGCGGTGGCGAGTACCTCAAAGAAGTCAGCGCCCAGCCCGGGGCCGTCCCCCGGCGCATCGTCGCCCGCCGCAGCGCCCGACCCCGGCGTCACCCTCAGGATCGAGATATCGAACGTGCCGCCGCCCAGGTCGTATACGGCGATGGTCTCGGGCACGCGCGTCCGCAGCCCGATGCCGTAGGCCAGCGCCGCAGCGGTGGGCTCGTTCACGATGCGCACAACGTCCAACCCCGCCAGCCGCCCGGCATCGCGCGTGGCCTGTCGCTGCGCGTCGTCGAAGTACGCCGGAACGGTGACCACCGCCTTGTGAACAGGACGCTGAAGGTGCCGCTCGGCGCGGTGCTTGAGTTCGCGCAGGATCGCCGCCGAGACCTCCTGGGGCGTGACCGTCAGTCGATCCTCCGAACCACCGTCCCGGGTCAACGGCAGCGCCACACGTGCCGTGCGATTCGGTCCCTCCACGACGTCGTACGAAAGAAACCCGACATCCCGTTCCGCGTCCGCACGCGACCTCCCCATCAGCCGCTTCACGCTCGATACGGTCCGCCGCGGGAACTCCGCGCCCCGCTCGCGCGCGTCGAACCCGACCGCCTCGGCTTCGCCGCGCTCGGAGTACCGCACCACGCTAGGGAGCAGCGCACGCCCGGCCTCGTCGGGGATGACCGTGGGCGCACCACCACGAACCCCGGGATCGCACACGGCGACGAGCGAGTTCGTCGTGCCGAGGTCGATGCCGAGGATGAGCGAATCGCTGGTCTGGGCACTCTCCGGTCGGCGGGAGTTGTCTGAGGCTGGCCGATCACCTGTCATCGCCACAAGAGTAGGTTGGGAGACGAGGAACGGCCTTCGACCTATAGTTTCAAATGCCTCTCTTTGATCGCATCACGATCAACCCGGCTCAGATGAACGGCCAGCCGTGCATCCGCGGAATGCGACTGACGGTTCGCCGTGTTGTCGAGGCCGCGAGCGTGTACCCGGACCGCGGCGAGCTCCGACGGGAGTATCCGGAACTGGAGGACGAGGACATCCGCCAGGCTCTCGCATACGCCGCGGCGATGCTCGCCGACCAGACGATTGAACTCAAGAAGGCCTCATGAAGGTCCTCTTGGATCAGGGCATCGCTCGAACAACCGAGTCGCTGCTTCGGGCGGCAGGCATCGACGCCACACATGTCGGCACCATCGGGATGGCCCACGCCACGGACTCCGAGATCATCGATTTCGCGTCGCACAGCAAGTCCATCATCGTCACGCGCGATGCCGATTTCAGCGACTTCATCGCCACCCGCAGCATCCGATCCCCTTCGGTCATCCGCCTTCGGGCGGAGGGGATCGGCGGGGCCGAGGTTGCCGGGATTGTCCACGCCGTGATGGACGCCGCTCGGCCTGCGCTCGATGCCGGGGCTCTTGTCAGCACCGACGGCCGATCGATCCGAGTCCGGCTGCTCCCGATCACCGGCTGATTGCGGTTTCCCTGTTGTTGCCGCATATCCTCCCCCCCATGCTCACCAGTCTCCGCTGGATCAACCGCCTTCTCGACCCCTCGAACCTCGGCCCCGACGAGGCCGAGGCCAAGCTCATCGCGCACTCGTTCCCGCTGGAATCGCGCGAGGACAAGGCCACCGCCGAGGGCCCCGACACGCTCATGGACGTCGAGGTCACGTCCAACCGCGGCGACTGCCTGTGCCACCTCGGCCTCGCGCGCGAACTCGCCGCCACCACCGGGCGGGCCCTGCGGATGCCCGACGGCACGCTGCCCCCCACCGCCGGGCGGCCGCGCGTCGAGTCGGTCACCAGCGTCGAGAACCGGGTCGCCGGGCCGGGCGGCGCGTGCCCGCGATTCACCGCCCGCGTGATCCGCGGCGTGAAAGTCGGCCCCTCCCCCGCGTGGCTCGTCAATGCCCTCGAAAGCGTCGGCCAGCGCTCGATCAACAACGTCGTCGACGTCTCCAACTACGTCCTCCACGAGCTCGGGCACCCCAGTCACACCTTCGACCTGAACACCCTCCGTGGCAAGAAACTCATCGTCCGCCCCGCGCTTGACGGCGAGACGTTCGTCGCCCTCGACAAGCGCTCCCACGCGCTCAAGACCACCGACATCGTCGTCGCCGACGCCGAGCGGGCCGTCTCGCTCGCGGGCGTCATCGGCGGGCTCGAAACCGGCGTGACGGAGAAGACCACCGACGTGCTGCTCGAAATGGCGACGTGGGACCCCGTCATCGTCCGCCGCGCCGCCCGAAGGCTCGACATCCGCACCGACGCCTCGCACCGCTTTGAGCGCATCGTCGCCGCGGGCGATCTGGCGTGGGCCTCGGCCCGGGCCGCGAGGCTCATCCTCGAAGTCGCCGGCGGCGAACTGTGCGACGGCATGATCGACGCCGGCACGGGCGAGCCCGCGAAGCGCTCCGTCACGCTCCGGGCGGCACGCCTCGAACACCTGCTGGGCAAGCGAGTGGACGACGCCGAGGTGCAGCGCCTGCTGGAGACCATCGGCATCGGCGTCGCGTCGAGCACCCCCGCCGCCTGGACCTGCACCATCCCCCACCACCGCCCCGACCTGCTCCGCGAGGTCGACCTCATCGAAGAAGTCGCCCGCCTCCACGGCCTCGACCAGTTCAAGATCGCGGACACCATCCCCGTCCGCCTCGACATCAACCAGCCGCAGGCGTGGTCCAACCGTGAGAAGGCCACGGCTTCCGTCGCCGCGACGCTCACCGGGCTGGGCTTCTTTGAGACGGTGACATTCTCCTTCGCCCCGCGCGAGCACGCCGAACTCTTCGTCCCAAAGGGGCTGCGGACGCTCAAGGTGGACGAGGCCCGCCGCCCCGGCACGCCGTACCTCCGCCCCAGCATCATCCCCAGCCTGCTCTCGGTCCGCCGGGCGAATCAGGACGCGCTCGTGCGACCCGACGCCGGTGGTGGCGTCCGCCTGTTCGAACTCGGCGCTGTCTTTGCCGAAGCCGATGACGGCAAAGCGTCGGCCCGCCAGACCAAAGAGCAGCGCCACGTCGGCATCCTCATCGACGCAAGCTCCGACGCCGTCGCAAACCAGTCGGCCATCCGCACACTCCGAGGCACGGTCGAGCGCATCGTGCACGCCCTCGGGCGCGCCTCGGCTAAGATCGCATTCGAGCCCATGCCCGCGCCCTTCCCCGCCGCGGACTCCTCCGCGTGCGCCGGTGTGCGGATCAACGGCCAGCCCGCGGGCTACATCGCGATCACCTCGCGCGACGCCGAGAAGCGCTGGGGAATTGACGAGCGCTGCGCCGTGTGCGAACTCAACTTGGGAACGCTGATCGACATCTATCCGGGTACCACCCGCATCACGCCGCTGCCCGCGTTCCCCGGCATCGAACGCGACCTCAGCGTGGTCGTCGATGAAACCATCGCGTGGGCGAAGATCGACGAGACCATCGCCAAAGCAAACCTCGACCGACTCGAAGCCCGCCGCTTCGTCGGCGTCTATCGCGACACGAAGAAACTCGGCCAAGGCAAGAAGTCGCTCACGCTGCGGCTGGCCTTCCGAGACCCTTCTCGGACCCTCCGCCACGAAGAGGTCGATCCCCAGGTCGCCGCGGCGGTCGCGGCGCTCAAAGGAGCCGTCGGTGCGGAATTGCGGGCGTGAGCGTCGCCTACGATTCGGCATGGATACCGGCACCGGCCACCCCATCCACCTTTCGGGCAGAGCAATGGCGATCATCCGCGAACGCATGTCTCAGCACGGGTACGCCAGCGCGTCGGAGTATCTGGAGGCATTGATTGCGGCCGACTCCGCCCAGGATGACCTTGTTCGCCAACACACACAGGATGACATCGACCGACGCACCCGCGAGGCACTGGCATCGGGCCAGGGTGAGGTCGTGGACGAGGCCTTCTGGCAGCGATTCCGGCAACTTGTCGCCGATAGAGCGCAGCGCCGCGAGAAGCCCGCGGCATGAAGGTCCGCATTCTCCCCAAGGCAAAGCTCGGTCTTCTTGACTTGGTTCTTTATCTGCTCGAGCACAGCCCGGAGGCCGCGGAACGCCTGCAGATCGCTGCCGAAGCCGCGTTCATGCTCCTCGCTGAGTACCCCGAGTACGGCAGGGCATTCGACTTTGATGAGGGGAGACCTTCACCGCGCCGAGTCATCCACCCAGTCGGCTTCTCGAACCACACGATTCTGTACCGGGTGCTCCCAGACGAAGTGCAGGTTCTCGACGTCTTCCACGCCGCGCAAGACCCTCGACGCCGATTCTCCGAAGGCTGACCGACGCCCGAGAAGCACCACAATTACCAGTGCGAAAGCGCTTTACCGCGTCCGCCTCGCGTCGCCGACCGAACCGGCGAACAGCGCCACTCGTCTGAAATGGCCGAACAGCCAAGCCTCTATACTCCCGTTCGGACCGTCCCCGCCCGCCCCCTGACCACCCAGGGCAGCCCCGGGGGCCTCTCTTTGGAGTTCGCACATGACCACCGCCCCTGCCATGACCAAACCCGCCCCTTCCAAGACCTCGCTCAGCGACGCCGAGCGACCCTACATCTGGATCGACGGGAAACTCCTCCCCAAGGCCCAGGCGTGCGTCAGCGTGTTTGATCACGGGTTCCTGTACGGCGACGGCTGCTTCGAGGGTATCCGCATCTACGGCGGCAAGATCTTCAAGTGCGGGCGCCACATGGACCGCATCTACCGCAACGCCGACCGCCTCCGCATGAAGATGCCGTGGGACCGCAACGAGTGCACCCGCGTCATGCGCCAGTGCATCGAGGCGAACAATCTTTCCGACGGGTACATCCGCCTCATCTTCTCCCGCGGCGTGGGCACGCTGGGCCTCGACCCCCGCAAGTGCCCCACCCCCAGCATGATCGTCATCGCCGACCAGATCGCCCTCTACCCGCCGGAGCTCTACGAGAAGGGCATGAAGGTCGTCGTCGCCAAGCGCCCCCGCACCCCGACCATCTGCCTCGATCCCACACTCAAGAGTCTCAACTACCTCAACAACATCCTCGCGAAGGTCGAGGCCATCGACGCCGGCTGCCATGAGGCCATCATGCTCTCCACCGACGGCTACGTCGGCGAGTGCACCGGCGACAATCTCTTCATCGTCAAGAACGGCGAGGTCCACACCAGCCCGCTCGATGTCGGCATGCTCGACGGCATCACCCGCGAGTTCGTGATGACCAAGCTCTGCCCCGCCTCGGGCGTGAAGTGCTCCGAGAAGCGCCTGAAGATCGACGATGTCTACGCCGCCGACGAGGTCTTCCTCACCGGCACCGCCGCCGAGATGATCGCCGTCACGCAGGTTGGCGACCGCAAGATCGGAACCGGCTCCGAGGGTCCGATCACCAAGAAGCTCCGCGCCGAGTTCCGCAAGGTCGTCACCGGCACCCACGTTCCGGAAGATTGATCGCGGAAGGCGAGAGACATCACGGCATCCAGACAAAGCCCAGGGACCCGCTCCCTGGGCTTTTCGCTTGCCCCCCGCCCGCAATCCGGGCCGGCCTTCCCCGTTTGGCAGGGCACACCACCATGCCCACCCTCTCACTCATCCTGATTCTCCTGCTGTCACGGGCCCTGCTCGCGGGCGATCCCGCGCCCTCGGCGCAGGCCGGGCCCGAGCCCACCAAGGCCGCCCCACCCGCGCCCGCCGCCGACCCCGTCCCGTACCAACTCGACCGTGGCCCCTTCGAGGTGGACACGATCGAACTCACGCTGCGCGACAAGGACCGAGACAAGGAACTGCCCCTGCTCGTCCGTGTGCCACG
Source organism: uncultured Phycisphaeraceae bacterium (assembly GCA_964477615.1). Classification (GTDB taxonomy): domain Bacteria; phylum Planctomycetota; class Phycisphaerae; order Phycisphaerales; family UBA1924; genus JAFLCM01. Next base: position 6,339 of record CAYZFW010000017.1, read on the forward strand.
CGAAGCCCGCACGCTTCACACCTCGACCAACACCCCACCTCGCCCCCTCATCATCTTCTCTCACGGCATGGGCGGCTCCTCCGACGCTTTCGCGACCCTCAGCGCGCACTGGGCCAGCCACGGGTACGTCGTCGTCCACCCCACCCACGACGACTCCGTGAAACTCCGCCGAGCCAAAGGCGAGCAGGTCACCGCGGCGTCGTTCCTCGCGGCGGGCACACGCCAGGTCGACCCGATCGGACGCGCGAAGGACATCAAGCTCATCCTCGACCGGCTCGACGAGATCGAGACGAGGACCGCGTCGCAAGACAAGACCGGCCCTCGGACGCGCATCGACCGAGACCGCGTCTGCATGGCCAGCCACTCCGCCGGCGCGTTCACTACCCAGATGATCGCCGGCGTGAAGATGGGAGGGCGGTTCACGTCACGCCGCGCCGCGATGTTCGCCGATCCTCGCATCAAGGCGTTCATGCCCATCTCGCCACAGGGTGTCGGCAAGGCGGGCATGACCAAGGACTCCTGGTCCGCCGTGACCCTGCCGATGCTGGCGATCACCGGTTCTGAGGACATCTCTCGCGTCTCGGACGAAACTCCCGAGACCCGCCGCCACTGCTTCGACTACTCCGCCGCCACCGGGCACAAGTACCTGCTGTGGATCGAGGGTGCCACGCACGCGTCCTTCGGCGGCAAACCGGGGGACCCACCCAAACTCCGCGCCGCCGTGGACACCGCCATGAAGTGCGTCACCACCGCGTTCCTCGATGCCCATCTCCGAGACCACGCCAGCGCTCAGGCATGGCTGAACACAACCACGACGATCCGCTCGCTGACCAACGGCACGGCCTCGCTCGAATCCAAGTAAGCCCGCGACTTGGTCTCAGTCACCACAAAGGCTCGCGAAAACGGATGAAACCCGAAATCCATCCGGTGCGGGCAGGCGGAAGACCCTCGCCGCCGTGTGGGTGCGCCGTCACCCAATCGGACCCCCAACACCGATTCCGGATCCGACGGCGCGCTACACCCGAGAACAGGGTGCATCGAACACTCCGACTCGGTACCCTGATGTGAGCGCCGATCCGGGACGGCGGCGTGACGTGTCGCCCGACGAACCTTTGGAGAGCCTTCTATGAAATCCATGCGTCAGATCGTGCCCGCCACCCTGCTCGCCGCGTGCGCGATCGGCTCGTTCCCCGCCGCCTCCCTCGCCGCCGACCACCGCGAGGCCCCGCTGATCTCCGAAGACCCCGCGGCCGACCTCAACGACATCTACGTCTTCCCCAACCCCAGCGATGCGTCGCGTCTCTGCATCATGCTGACGGTCAACCCGTTCATCGTGCCCGAGCAGAACGCCGGCACGAACTTCTCCGAAAACGTCCGCTACCGCTTCGAGATCGACCACAACAACGACGGGAAGCCCGAGCGCACCATCCTGTTCACCTTCTCGCGTTTGGTCACGGGCGGCACGCCCACCATGCGCGTCGACTTCCCGGGCCGCGAGTTTGACTTCGACGCCACGGTCACCCAGCCCACCGTCGGCCGCACCGCTCCTGCGCCGGTCATCACCACCTTCAACGGCATCCAGGCCTTCGCCGGCCACCGCGACGACCCCTTCTTCTTCAACAACGTCGGCTTCGCCCGCTTCCGCGCCGGCACCGGCGATTTCAGCAACGCCGTCGACGGCTTCGCCGGCGTGAACACCTCCGCCATCATCATCGAGGCCCCCGTGGCGACCATCACCGGCGGCCCCCGCACCTTCCAGGCCTGGGGCGCCACCGACCGGCGCGAGACCGTCGTCCGCCGTTCCTCCAGCGGCCGCCTCGAAAAGGGCACCGGCGCCTGGCAGCAGATCGAGCGCACCGGCAACCCCGCCGTCTCGACCGCTTTCATCGCCCGCCCCAACCGCGACCGCTTCAACATCGGACGCCCCAACCGCGACGCCCGCGACTTCGGCGCCGAGATCTCCGCCAGCCTCGACGGCTACGGCACCAACGCCGAGAACAAGGCCATCCTCGCCTCGGTCGCCATCCCCGACACCCTCAAGTGCAACCTCGACAACCCACCCGGCTTCCCCAACGGCCGCCGCCCGCAGGACGACGTGATCGACACCCTCTTCTTCTTCATCTTCAACCAGCCCGCCACCCCACCCACCGATCAGGTCCCCTCGAACGACCGCCCGTTCCTGAACGAGTTCCCCTACCTCGCGGCCCCGTTCCAGCCGGCCTGAACGACTCGAACTGATCTGTGAAACAAAAGCACCCGCCGATCGGCGGGTGCTTTTTTCATCTCGGCTTGTCGGAAATGATCTGTCTGTGCTCAGTCCGCGAGCGCGGTATTGATCGCCGCGTAGCAGTCGTCGGCAACCATCTGCAGGCCCGAAAGCCCGGTGCTCTTGGCGGCGTTGATCTGGTCCACGAGATGGCTGCTCGCGTTCCGCTTGTTCAGTTCGCGCACGGACTTCATCGCCTCGGACTCCAGCGCCTTGTTCCCGCTGAGCTGGGTCTTGGCGATGTTGTTCCGCGCGGTGGTGGCGGTCCGGAGCACGGTCGCCTCACGGGTGTTCCGCGCCTGCTGCTGGTTGATCTTCGCCACCGCGCCCTCGCCAAAGGAGATGATCTTCGGACGCGAGCGGTTGAACGAAGCGTTCATGCGGTCGATGCACTGCTGGGCCACCTGCTCGTCCGTCAGACGGCGCGCCCCATCGGCCGCGGGCTGGAACGCCAGGGCCAGCAGGCACGCCGCGAAGGCCAGAACCGTGAATCGCTTGACGATGGACATGGGAACCTCCACGAGAGAAGGGGGAAAGCCGCCGACGCCGAACGGCGCTCGTCGAACTCGATTGCAACCTTAGCCCGGACCGGGCTGCGGCGGGTTGGGCTGGGCGATGTCGCCGCGGAGCGTCCGGTCGCGCTGGGTAACAATGTCCGTCTTGCCCGTCGCGGCCGCCGCCTTGATCCGCTCGCGGGCGGTCTTCACCGCGGCCTTGAGTTCATCCACCTTGGCCTTGGGTGCCTTGATCCGCTTGAACTCCCGCAGGAACCCCCGCTCCATCGACGTCAACTGGTTGTTGGCCCGCCGAACGATCTCGTTCAGGCTCTTGATGCTGCGGTCCGCCTCACGCCGGATGCTCTGCTTTGGCAGCCCGATCATCCCGTACAGTCGCGTCTCGGCGTTCTCGACCGCCGTCTCGATCCGCTCGACCGTCTCGTCGGCGTAGTTCTTCACCAATTGGACAGGCGAATCCGGGTCCACCTGGGGCGGCGGGTTCTCGCCCCCATCCTGAGCCATCGCCCGCGGCGCGCCGAGCGTCGCCGTCACAGCGATCGCAAACGCACCAACCAACCACCGGAACGAGAATCGTGAAGCGCGCGGCATGACATGGACTCCTTGAACGGGTGTTCGCCCTGACTGTACGAGCGAAGCCGCCCGACCGTTCCACGCGCAGCCCCCATTGACACCCATTCTCACCCGACCATTCCCCACACAAAGGCCGGATCGGGCGTATGGTTGAGGCTCTGCATGACGATTTCCGCCGCACAAGTACCACTCTCGCCGGATCGTGCTCAGCCCGAGGCCATCGTCCCGCCGTGGCGGGATGTCCGCTTGGTGGTGGCGTGCCTGGCCGGGGGCACCCTGCTGCTTTCGCAGGTTCTGGCGTGGACGGGAGGCAATGAGCGCGCCGCCTCAGCGCTCACATGGGCCAGCCTCGCGCTCGGGGCCATCTACGGCGTGCAGGCCGCGTGGGAATCCGTCCGCGAGTTCAAGCTCAACATCGATGTCCTGATGATCGTCGGAGCGGGCCTCTCGGCGTGGATCGGTCACCCCGGCGAAGGGGCCCTGCTGCTGTTCATGTTCACCCTCGCGGGGGCGCTCGAGCACCGAGCCCTGGTGAAAGCCAAGGACGCCGTCTCTCGACTGACCAAACTCATGCCCACGAGGGCCATGGTGCGCGACGCTTCCGGGGCGTGGGTGGCGAAAGCAGCGGACGAACTCATCGCGGGCGACGTGGTCCAGGTGCGTCCGGGCGAAACCGTGCCCGCCGACGCCGTGGTCACCGCGGGCCGCACCGAGATCGATAACAGCACGCTCACGGGCGAGAGCCTGCCGCGGGCTGTATCAGAAGGCGAGAGTGTCTTCGCCGGCACCGTGAATCTCTCCGGCTCCATCGAGGCGCGCGTGACCCGGCCGGTGGGCGAATCGAGCCTGCGCCGCGTGCTGGCGATGGTGATCGAGGCGCAGGAGCGCAAGCCCCCCGCCCAGCGGCTGATCGACCGGCTCTCCACGCCGTACACCATCGCGGTGTTCACCATCGCGGCGGCAGCGCTGCTGTGGCTGCGTTTCGGGGCCGATGAGGCGTGGCCCGCCGCGATCTACCGCGCCATCACCTTCCTCATCGTCGCCAGCCCGTGCGCCCTGGTGATCGCCACGCCCACCGTCACCCTGTGCGGCCTCTCGCGTGCGGCCCGCTCCGGGCTGCTTATTAAGGGTGGTGATGCACTGGAGCGCCTCTCCGCCGTCCGCACCGTCGCCCTCGACAAGACCGGCACCCTCACGATGGGCAAGATCAGCGTCACCGGCGCGCAGACCTTCGGCGTCGATGAAAAGCAGATCGCAACACTCGCCCACGGCATCGAAACCCACTCGACCCATCCCCTCGCCGAGGCGGTTGTGAAGTGGGCGCGGACCGCGGGCGTTCCCGAGACGGAGATGCAGAACGTCCGGAACGTGCCGGGCATGGGGCTGGAAGGAACGTCTCCCGATGGGGAGCGCGTGCGCGTGGGGCGCTTCGAGTGGGCGTGCGACGGGCTGCCATCCGAAGCGCGCGAAGGGGCGGCGCGTGCGGTCCAAACCTCACGAGCGGCGGGCGCCTTGGTGGCCGTGGCCGCATCGCAGCGCGGGGCACTGGTGTTCACACTCGCCGACAGCCCGCGCCCCGGTGCGGACCGCCTTGTCGCCCGCCTGCGCGACGCCGGCATCCAGCGCGTCGCGATGCTCACCGGCGATCACCGCGTCATCGCCGAGAAAGTCGCCAACGAACTGGGCATCGAGGTCGTCCACGCCGATCTGCTCCCTGAGCACAAGGTCGAGCGCCTGAAGGAACTGAAGTCGCTGCCCAACGCTGGCGGGCTGGCCATTGTGGGCGACGGCGTGAACGACGCGCCCGCCCTGGCCGTCGCCGACGTGGGATTGGCCATGGGCGGCATCGGCGCGGGCGCGGCGCTCGAGGCCGCGGACGTCGTGGTCATGAACGACGACCTCGCCCGCATCCCCTGGGCCTTCGCGCTGGCGCGGCGGGTGCGGGCGACGATGATCGTGAACCTCGTCATCGCGGTGGGCGTGATCCTGATCCTCGCCGTGCTCGCGCTGCTGGGCATCGTCCCGCTGGGCGCGGGCGTCGTGGGTCACGAGGGTTCGACGCTCGTGGTTGTGGGTGTGAGCCTGACCGTGTTGGCATTCCGCGGGCCTGAGCAGGCGCACAAACCTTGAGCATCGAGGCGATGCTCAGGCGGCGTCCTGATTCACTCCGCGCCTTCACTCATACCTGTTCACGAGTTCAACGATCTTCGGCTGGCTCTTGTTGTAGCGCAGGCTCTGGCGCAGCAGTTTCAGGGCGTCACGCCGCGCGTCCTCGTTGGTCTTCTGGCTGGCGAGGTACTCGTTGAGCAGGCACACGCCCAGGCCGTTGAGCGCCGGGAAGTGGGCCTGATCGATCGCGACGGCACGCTGGAACGCGTCGCGTGCCGCGGGGAACTGGCGGAGCTTGAACCGCGCGTAGCCCAGCCGCTCAAGCGCCTGGGCGCTCGGGCTGGTCTGTACCAACTGGTCCAGCGTCGCCGCCATCTCTTCAAAGCGGCTGAGTTTGCCCAGGCTCTCCGACAGATTCAGCAGCAGCTGCGGCGTGAGGTCCATCAGCTCCGCCGCGGCGCGGTACTCACGCACCGCTTCGTCGTGGCGGTCGAGCGACGTGAGCACCGAGCCGTAGTTGGCCCGGGCCGCACCGCTGGCGGGCTTGAGGGCCACGGCCCGCTCGGCGTAGGGCAACGCCGCCGAGGGCTCGGACAACTGCAGGTACGCCGTCGCCAGGTTCTGATTCGCCTGGAAATCCTCGGGCTGGATCGAGAGCGCCCGCAGGTACGCCCGCACCGCGTCGCCCAGCCGGTTCAGCAGCTGCAGCGCGTACCCGTGCTTGAACTGCGCATCGAAGTTCCCCGGCTGCTGCTGGGCCGCGGTGCCGAAGTGCTTCTCGGCCCGCGAGGGGTCGCTCTGCTCGAGATACAGATCACCGATCTCGATGTGCGCCACGGTGAGGGTCGGGTTGCGCTCGATTGCCGCAGCGAGCAACCGGATCGCCTCGTCGGTGTCGCCCTCGGCCCGGGCCTGCTCGGCCCGCTTGACCAGATCACCCGAAGGCGTGGCCTTGCTGGCCCGTTTGGTCTTCGCGACGGGCTCGTCCTCGGGCATGGCCTCGACGTCCGCGGGCCGGTTGGCTGCCGCCTTGTTCTTGCCGTCGAACCACGCGCACCCGGTGAGCACGGGCGAGAACCCAGCCGCCGCGAGCAGCAGCAACGCAGCCTGCCGTCCGCCGGTGGTGCCCGAATTGAACCGAATCTTCGGCGTCGCCATGCCAACCCTCCAAAGTGCTGAACGAAACCCGTCCGGGATCATCGTCACCCTAGCGCCGCGGGCTGGAAAACTCAACATTTCCGCATGGATTCCCCGTGTTCCCGATTCCCCACTCCACACTCCCCACTCCCGGTCCGGCCTACTTCATCACCCCACGCAGTTTCGCCAGATTCACCTCGTCCCACGGGCGGCCCTTCTCATCGTCCTCCTTCGGCGTCTCAAGGATCATCGGCACCTCCTCCATCCCTTTCCGCCGAAGCACCGCTCGGAAAGCACCCATCGCCACCTCGCCGTGCCCGATGTGCTCGTGCCGATCGAGGTGACTGCCCCGCTTACCCTTCGAATCGTTGAGATGCACGACGCGCAGGTGCCTGAGCCCGCACACGCGGTCGAACTCATCCAGCACACCTTCGCCCGCCTTCTCCCCCTCGGCGATGGTCCGCTTCTTCGCGCCACCATCGGGCGTCGCCGCCAGGTCGTACCCCGCGGCGAGCCCGTGGCAGGTATCAAAGCAGTACCCCACACGCCCCTTGCTATCGCCCTGCGACGCGTCGTCGATGAGCCCCTTGATCAGCGCGAGCTCCTCGAATGTGCGCCCAAGCGTGGTCCCTCCCCCCGCAGTGTTCTCAAGGCACAGCACCACCTTGCCACCAACACCCTTGCTGAAAACCTGCGCGCACGCCTTCGCGATGCGTTCCGCGCCGGCACGCTCGCCCTCGCCCACGTGCGCCCCCGGGTGGGCCACGAGATACGGGATCGAGAGCGCCGCGCAGCGTTCGAGTTCCTCCGCCAGCATCGCGGCACTCTTCTTCCAGAGTTCCGGGTCGGGGCTGGCGCAGTTCATCAGGTACGTGGCATGCGACACGGTGCGCGACCCCCAGCCGCGGGCCTTGAGCCCATCAAGCCACTCGCGCACATCCGAGTCTTTCAGCGCCGGCGCGCGCCACTGCCGCTGGTTCTTCGTGAAGACCTGCACGGTATCGAAGCCGAGTTTCGAGGCCTCGGTGAGCGCGTTCACCATGCCGCCGGCGACGCTGAGGTGGGAGCCGAACATGCCCGGAGTCTACCGGGGCACGATCACCGCCCGTCGCATCCGAAGCGCCCAAGGAAGGACACGAGATCGGCGGTGTCGATCTTCCGGTCGTTGTTCAGATCGCCCGGCGAGTGCGGCGCCTGGTCCGTCTTGCCGAAGCGCCCCAGGAACGTCACCAAATCAGGCGTGTTCACCATGCAGTCGCCGTTGAGGTCGCCCGGGCACGGGCACACCCTGATCGTCGCGGTGTACGGCGTGCCGCAGGGCAGCAGCGCGGGCGACGAGGTCACCATCAGCCGGTGTGTCCCCGCCGGCAGGGCCAGCAGCGTGGCCCGCGCGGGTTCACACCCCGCGCTCAGCCCCACCGCCAGCAGCGGCGTGCCGCAGTTCAGGTCGTCAATCACCGCGTACACCGGCACGTCCGCCCACGCCTGCACCGTCACGTTGCCACCCGGCGCGGGGATGACGAACTCGTAGGTGTCCGTATCAAACAGGCTTGTGATGTTGTCAGTGAGCGTGCCCAAAATGGTCGCGTTGTTCGGGACCACAACCGCCGCGTTCACGGGCGAACGGCAGCCGCCGTTGTAGATGTCTGTCGGCACGCCGCAGTTCGGCTCGTTCTCGATCACAGCGCCCGGCGGCAGTGTGGGAGCGCAGCCCGCGGTGCGGGCGGCGCTCGCGGGTGTCAGCATCA